>JAOZTV010000529.1 GCA_029939015.1 Candidatus Aminicenantota bacterium | reverse complement strand
GCGGGTCTTGACCCGGTAATCAGAAGAAAAATTTTAGATCTTCTATTAAACAAATCCCAGCAAGAGAATAAATCAGTCCTGATTTCCTCTCATATAACAGACGACATTTCAAGAATTGCCGATTATATCGTATTTATGGTGGATGGAGAAATTGTAATTTCAGATTCAAAAGATAATTTATTATCAAATTGGAAAAAAATCCATTTCAATGATAACATTCTTACAAACGATATTGAAAATAAACTTCTCGCTGTTACAAAACAAACATTTGGAAGTTCAGGCTTAACAAATAAATATGAAAAAATCTCGGAATTATTAAAAGAGGATATAGCATCTGGTGATATTAAGGTAGAAAACATCAATCTTGATGATATCCTTATCTCACTTGTTAAGGAAAGTTAAAATGATTAAGTTAATATTGAAAGACGTAAGATATTATATAGCCTATTATTTACTCATTTTCCCACCTATTGCTTTTTATTGGGTTCTAAAAGGGGACAATAGTGAATTTGTAGTCATTGTATTTATTCAAATTATGATATTGGGAGGGATAATTATTCTTCCTCCATTATTTGCAGAACAAGACGAAGATGCAAATAACGGATATATAGTCCTCAAACGGCTCCCAATAACACAAAACGAAATAATGGGAGCAAAGTTTTTATTACCAATTATAAACACATTTATACTTTTTATTTCTAATTTATTTATATTTTCATTATTCAATAATGACAAAAAAATAATAAAAATTGTTAATTCTGCTCAAATCCTGACTATGATAAGTTGCCTTATAATTATTGGTCTCGTTTATATCTTTGTTGCAAAAATTGGCTACACAAAAATGCTACAATATTCAACTATAGGAACTATTGTATTAATTATTATTATAATTTCACTATTATCTGGATTTAAAATTAGTTTTAACAAACTATCAGAAATTTTAATAAAATACTTTAATAATCTGAATAACATAATAGCATTAATAATAGGTTTAACTCTATATTCTTTATTATATATAATTTCATCAAAACTTGAAAGGAAGGCATAAAATGTGGACATTAATTAAAAATAATTCAGTGTATTTTATTCTCTATACTCTTGTTGGAATACTAATTTCAACTATTCACTGGTTTGATATAGGACAAAACAAAGGATTAACTTCAATATTTAAATTATTAATTTGGACACTTTTGCCTGTATTCTTCGCAATATTACAAAATGAAGAAAATGAAAAAAAAAACAATGGATATTTATTACTTAAAGCCATACCAATAACTGATAAAGATATTATTTATTCAAAATTTTTTCTATCAGCAATAACTGTAATTTTCATGACATTATATAATCTCTTAATATCATTTTTTATTATAAAAAATACTGAATTTTATAAAACAATATATCCTTTAGTTATTCTGTGGGGATTATGTTGTCTGATATATTCCGCAAATATATATATTGGAAAACTTAAAAATGTTTCAATAGAAAACCCAAAATATGTAATCCTTATGATTGCATTGGTTGCTTTTTTTTTATTTTTCTATGATCAAATAACGGAACAACTTAATTATGTTTTCAATATTTTCATCAGTTTTATTAATACTGGTTTCTGGGTACTATTAATTCCAATAGGAATATTTATCTATATTAAACAAATAAAAAAAGCAATAATAATAAAAGAAAATAACATAATAATTTAA
>JAOZTV010000194.1 GCA_029939015.1 Candidatus Aminicenantota bacterium | reverse complement strand
AGTAGTTAAAAAATTATTAACAACAGGAGTATAAAATCTAAATTTTTCATCTAATTTGACAATTATTTGTTTTAAAGTAGAATATAATAATGAAAGAAAAGAGCAAAAAGTTAAGATCAGGTTTTTTAACAGACTTAAGCGATTCGTATTTTTTTAAGAGAAAAAACATAATTACATTAACTGGTGATATAAATGGTCTTTTTTTTGATAGCAAGGATAAAAATCACATTTCACTTGAACAGATTATTAATAGTGAATTAAAATCTAAGTTTAATATTGTCAGGCTTGATATTTCTTCGGGTATTTCTTTTTATGATAAGGAAACAGAGGATGAAACGATTAGGATATGTGAATCCACAGATGGATATTATACACCAAATAAGAGAATAACTGCTCTTAAGAAGATGATTTCTGAATCACAACATCATCCCCTATCGGCACTTGTTCTTTTATCAGGAATGGTAGAGGCATTTGCCAGAGTCAGAAAATTAGAAGCAAAAATAAAACCCCTCTGCATTGTCATTCAATATGCTGGTGCTCTTTTTACTGCTGGAGATTATAGTAAACTCTCGGATATTGACAAACAATGCCTTATTTCATTTCTTGGATTAACAAACAGTCCATTATTCAGAAATAGTCCTGAAATTGTGATCTTAATAAATTCAGTTAGATCTGAGATAAATCAGAAGATACTTGCACTTCCTCACAGCACTCATATTGAGATAGATCTACCCAATTATGATGAGAGAGAAAATTTCACAAATCTTTTTATAAAGGAAAATAAAAAAGCAGGATTTGAAGGTAAAAAAAATGACTTCATTGAGGATACAGCCGGGCTTTCAATAAATAATATTAAAGATATCCTCGAAGTATCAGCAAGAAGGAATAAGAAAATAACAAAATCAGCAGTTGTTGAAGAGGTCAACACTATACTTCAGGCTCAGCTTGGAGATATAATAAGAATAAAAAGACCTTCTCATACGCCAAAGGATATAGTTGGATATAAAGAAACAGGAAAGATAATTACAGATGTATTTGAAAGATGTAATGATCCGGAAACTGCAATTGCTGCAATTCTTGTTTCAGGCCCTAATGGCTCGGGAAAAACCTTTCAATTGGAGGCGTTTGCTGCAGAATCTAGCAGAGTAGTAGTAGAGCTTGCAGGGATAAGAGGCTCCTACTTCGGTGAAACAGATAAATTTTTTGAGCTATTAAGATGGCATATATCAACCTATGGCAAAATACTCATCCTAGTTGATGAAGCTCATACAGCATTTGGTTCAGTTCATGCCTCACAGACACATCAGACTGAGCAGAGACTGGCTGGTAATATTATTAAAATGATGGGTAATCCGCAATATCTTGGAAAAGTTCTCTGGGGTTTAATGACCTCAAGACCTGATGAACTTGACCCTGATATTAAGAGTAGAGCGCCTGTTCAAATACCAATATTTGATCTTGAAGGTAAAGAACGAAAGGCTTTTTTGATTGAAATGTTTAAAAGAAAAAAAATAGAAATAAATATGATGAATATTGAGAGCATTTTATCAGAAACCAATTATTATTCAGCAAGGGATTATAGGAATTTTGTTGCAGAGGTATTGGCATTAAGAAAAAAAACGAAAGACATAACGCCTTTGGAAGTTTTAAGTGGATGGCAGGCAAGTAAGGCAATTAAACTGGAAAGACAGTTTCAAGAAATAATTGCAGCTCAACATTGTTCATATCCAACTCTTCTTCCTGAAAAATACAGAAAAATGTCAGATAATGATTTGATGAAATTATCAGATGAATTGAAGATGAAATTATATTAAAATTATGAGAGAAAAGGCAAATAGGCAGAGAGGCAGGGAGGCAAGGAGTAAGGGGCAAAAAAAACCATTATCAGCTATATTATTTGTTAAGAAGAAATGTTTTATGATCTATACTCTTTGCCTCTCTGCCTACTTGCCTCTCTGCCTTAAATCTTCATAGTAAAATGATTAAAGGAACTGGAGTTGATATAATAGAAATAAGCAGGATCAAGACTGCTATTGAAAAAGACAATAAATTTATAGACAGACTTTTCACAAAGAAAGAAATTGAGTATTGTGAGTCTAAGGCAAAGAGGGCTCAACATTATGCGGCAAGATTTGCATCAAAAGAGGCCTTTTTTAAAGCACTTGGCACTGGTTGGAGAAACGGTATGTCCTGGACTGATATTAAAATTGAAAATGACAAACTCGGAAAACCTGAAATCACATTAACTGGAGAAACACTAGCCTTTTTTAAAAAACAAAAACTAAAATCAATAATTTTATCAATTTCCCATTCAAAAGAATATGCTGTAGGTTTTGTTATAATTGAATAATATTATAATTAACTAAATTTAGATTCAAATATATGTTAAAATTTGAAAAAAAAATAAAGTTTGTTTATAATAAGTTATGATAATTTATAAAACAAATTTTATATTATTAATATTTTCATCTGTTTCTATATTGTTCACTTTATGGAATTTGATTATTGAGAGAAAAAAAAGAGCCAGTATTATACTTATCATGATATTTTTCTTTAATTTTATATTGTGGAGTTTTCTTATATTAAATACTCAAATAGCTTTAATTTATTTTATAAATTTAATAATCATAATTTTCATTTCCATTTTCATTTTAATCTCATTTATTTCTTATTTTCCTAAACAAGAACAGAGAAATCTTTCAAAAATAATCCAATATAATGAAAAAAACATTATGTTTGCAAGAGATAGCCTGGATTCTTTTCCAGAACTATATTCTAAATACTATAAAGAAAAACCTGAAAATGAAATTATTGATAAAAAAATTCACCAAAAAGGTAGCCTTACTGATAAATCCAAAGTTTATTATGATAAATACCTGACAACAATTTATGATTCAGCCTTTACTTTTCTTGATAAAGAACGAAAAAATCTTTTAATTGAAAAAGATAATAATAAAACTGAAATTGATAAAACAATAATTACTAAAACGATAAAAGAGATAGCAAAGATCTATGGAGCTATTGATATAGGAATTACGAAACTAAAGCCATATCATTTTTATTCTCATAAAGGAAGACACCCAAAAGGATGGGGAGATAAAATTATTAATGATCATCATTATGGTATAGCAATAATTGTTCCTATGAATATTGACATGATAAATAAAGCTCCAACGGTTTATACAACTATAGAATCCTCTAAAGCATATGTAGAAGCAGCTAAAATTGCATACATTATTGAGACATATATTAAGAAGTTTGGATATGATGCAAAGTCACATACAGATGGTAATTATGAAACCCTATGTGTACCAATTGCAATAGATGCAGGTATTGGAGAGCTAAGCAGGATGGGAATCATGATTCATAAAGAATTTGGTCCCTGCATACGTATATCAATTATTACAACTGATATGAATCTTATTCCTACAGAGGGAAAAACTCAGCATATTGATTCCTTTTGCAATATTTGTAAAAAATGTGCTGATAATTGTCCATCTGATGCTATTTCAAAAAAAAATGAACCTAAAAGCAGAGGTTTTACTCATTGGTCAATAAATCAGGAAAAATGTTTTTCTTTCTGGAAAAGCATTGGAACAGATTGTGGATTCTGTTTGAAAGTATGCCCTTATACAAAACCAAATACTTTATTTCATAAAATTATCAGATTCTATATTTCAAGAAATCAAATAAATCAACATATCGCTTTATTTTTTGATGATATCTTATTTGGAAGAAAATTTAAAATTCCAGCCTCAAATAAAATTGTAGAATAAACTCAATGACTTACTAACCATGGTAATTTTTCCATATCTACATTACCACCAGAAAGAATTATCCCTATCTTTTTCCCCTTAACATCTATCTTACCGGATAAGATTGCACCAAGAGGAACAGCTGAAGAGGGTTCAATAATAATTTTCATTCTCTCCCAAATTAATCTCATTGCCTCAATAATCATGTCTTCATCTACCAGAACGATATCATTAAAAAATTTTCTTATTATTGGATAAGTTTTGTCTCCCAGAGATGTTAAAAGTCCATCTGCAATAGTTTGTGGATTAACTGAAGGAAAAATTTTTCCTCCATAAAATGATCTATATGCATCATCAGCCATTGTTGGTTCTGCACCAATAACTTCTGTTTCAGAAAACATAGATTTAACTGAAATCCCTGTTCCACTTGCTAATCCGCCTCCACCAACAGGAACAATCACTAAATCAAGTTTACCTGTTTCATTTAATAATTCAATTGCAGCGGTTCCCTGACCACAGATAATCCTGTAATCATTATAAGGATGAATAAATATTGCTCCTGTTTTTTCAACAACCTTTTTCAATGTATCTTCTCGAGCTTTCAATGTAGGTTTACAAAATGTAATTTCAGCACCATATCCTCTTACAGCTTTAATTTTTATCTCAGGAGCTGTTTCTGGCATTACAATATAAGCTTTTGCCCCTCTATAACTTGCTGCTAATGCAAGAGCCGCAGCATGATTACCAGACGAATGTGTTGCGACACCTCTCTTAATTTCTTTCTCATTCAGTGAAAATACTGCATTAACAGCACCTCTAATCTTAAATGCCCCTACCTTCTGAAAATTTTCACACTTAAAATATATTTCTCCACCGGTTATTTTATTTATAGCATTACTGCTTAATATTGGGGTTTTATGTATATAAGGTTTAATTATTTCAGCTGCTTTTTGTATATCATTTAAATTTGGAATATTCATTTTATTTTAAATTAATGTTTTTTTTAAAATGCCTGACAAGCTCTTTAAACATTGTTTTAGCAATAAATAAATTACCCTTTTGATTTGGATGAATACCATCTATAAGCCATTTATCAATGTTTACATTATTTTTTTTAAAATTCTCCCACAGTCTGTAATTATCAATAAGTAATATATTGTTTTTTTCAGCAATTTTCCTGATTATTCCTGCATACTCTTTCAATTTAAAGTTTATACCTTTCTTCTTATAAATACCATAGTTGATACATCCAAAATCGCCCATAATTATTGGCGTCATCAATATAGGTTTTATGTTATTTTTAATTAATAATTGAATGATTTTTTCTATATTTTTTTTGTAATCCTCAATTGGAAGTCTTGGGCTAATATCAGCTTCATCATAACAAGTATCAATAAAGGCATCATTAGTCCCATACATAATAGTAACATAATCAGGTTTTTTATTAATAATAGTCCCTATTCTATTTAATGCACCTTCTGCCGTTTCCCCTGATATTCCAGACCTTAATATCTTGATATTTTTCCCTGATTCTTTTAATAATTTTTCAAGATAATATGAGTATGTTTCTTTTTCTCCAATTCCTCTGCCAATACCAAGGGTGATTGAGTCACCAAAAGTTATAAGATAAATTTCTTTGTTTTTTAATTGATTTACATTACTACAGTAAAAAAAACAACTTGATAGAACAAAAATTAAATAAAAAGGAATTAATTTCATAAAAAATTTTAATAGATTAGCTTAACTATGTCAAATCTAATATATCTGCTAAAATAGTATTTAGGAAAATATAATGAAAATTTTAAAAAAAACTTTATTAATGCTATTATTAATTATTGGCATTACTGGACTTGAATTTTGTAATAAAAATGAGATAAAGCAAAGAATTAATAATAAAGAACTCATTAGTAAATGGAAGCAGATAAGAGGAAATATTAAAGAGGGAAAGGTGATTTTTGCTCAACCACCTAATATGTATATTCTTAATTTAAAAAAAGGTCATAAAAAAAAAATCCCTGAAATAATAGTTGAAGGTGGTTCAGGAAGAAGAAATCGAGGTCTTACACCAAGACCATTCTGGTCAAAGGATGGAAAGAATTTTATATATAGATACAAGAATAAAGTATATTTTGCCAATGAAAACGGAAATAAAGCAGAGATAATAAATCCAAAAATGAAAGTCGGCAATGAAACCCGTTGGAGTTTATTATGGTTTGAAGGTAAAGAATGGGCAATTGGACCATCAATGGACAAAAACGCAATAATGGTTCAAATCAAAAACAATAAAAACACAAGAATTATTTATTCTGGTAAA
>JAOZTV010000193.1 GCA_029939015.1 Candidatus Aminicenantota bacterium | reverse complement strand
AACCTGAGACACATTAATTCCAAATGTACCTGCCGATGTATTACTCGCTCTACCAATATATGATACTTCAGAATAAGTAGTAGTACCTACATCTTTAAAGAGCCTCTCAACAGCATCAAGATGTCCTTCCATTGCATCTTCAAGCTTTGAGTCATTAATCGTCACTTTTCCGTCCTGACTCATCTCAATACCAATTACAGCAAAACTTTTATAAACCTCTCCATCTTCAACACCACCCATTCTTGCACTAACTGTTGAATATAGCTCTCTTTGTACCTTTAATGCAGCAGATTCACCTGATAAAATACCTGCTCTCTCATTTTCTGAATCATATTCAAATTGTGCATTCAGGTAGTCTGCAAGTTCATTAAACGATTCTACAAAATTATCAATTTTTTCTCTGAGATTAGAGGTATCATTGGAAACAGTCAATTTAATAGTCTTTGTTGCATCACTATCTTTTAGAGTCAAAGTAACACCTTCGATAATATCTGTAATAGCATTTGAGGATCTGGAAATAGCATCAGCTTCTAATTCTGTATTAACATTGATTAGAGAGTCCTGAGCAACTATCTTTGTTGCCATATTGGTTCCAATACCTGTGTCAGAAATCGTAAAACCATTTTCAACACCTGTATCATCTGCTGTGACCTGGAGATTATAATCTGTTCCATTAAAAATAATCATAGCTGAAAAACCAGCAGACGCTGCATTAATTTCGTCTTTAAGTTCTGTGAGGTTTTTTCCTGAAGTATCGATATCTATGTCATCCCCTCCATCTGCAGGAGATATAGTAAATGTTCCGGCCGATAAGGCAGTATCTGCTGTAACAAAGCCATCAGACATATCAGACTGTGCCTTGGCAAGTTGCCTAACTATTACAAAATAATTACCTTCAGATGCCATTGTTCCAGTCGATGCAGTTAATAAGGATTCGTCATCAGAAACTACAGCCATGCTGTCAAACCCTGAATTATTTAATGCATAGAGCGAACTTTCTAATGAAGACACCTTGGTATTAAGCTCTTGAAATGCCTCAATTTTAGCTTCATACCAAAACTGTTCAGTCTCCATAGCTCTGATTGGCTGTTGTTTTGCATAAATCATCTGTTCAACAATCCACTGAACATCAAGCTGTCCGGTTACACCCCCAGAACTTTCAGAACTCAAACCACCTATTGAACTAGCCACCCTAAACCTCCATATTCAAGATAATACTTTTTACATCCTTATTAGTACCTAACTGATCTTCTAACTCCTTTAAACCAATTAGGAATTTCCTTACCTCTTTAGGAGGCCACTCTTTAATTACCTCCTGAGATTCTCTATCAACAACTGAAATATAGTGTTTGTTGATTTTTTCCTCAGTTTTAAAAACTATCTCTCTATTTGAAAGATATAGTTTTTCATTTAAAGAGGCAATTGCTTCATTTAACTCCTTTGGATCGATTTTATCCTGTTCTTTTAAGTCAATATTCTTTGTTTCAGAATAATCATTTTTTACTGGAGCCTGCTCTTTTACTTCGACTATTTCTTTTACTTTAGAAGAGGGAGGGAGGGAAGCTCCTTCTCCCCTCACAGTATTTATATTTTCTGAATTAACTACATTCTCAACCATTTTATCCTCCCTTTTTTACTTAATTTGTCTTACTTTACCTCAATAGCTGCAACACCATCTGAGCCGATGCATTTGATTGAGATAGAGATGACATACCTGATTGCATCAGGATATTATACTTTGTCATATTTACTATTTCCTCAGCCATATTAGCATCTGTTATTGCAGATTCAGCAGCTTTAAGATTTAATGACTGCACCTGAATAATTCCAACAGCGTTTGTAAGCCTATTCTGCTGAGCACCAAGAGCACCTCTCCATTTTGATATTGAAGAAATTGCAGTATTCAGTATTTTGAGAGTTTGAATTGCATTTGTCTGTGTTGATACACTTGAAAAACTTGCACTAGAACCAACACCGTTAGCCATGCCCAAAGCATCAGTTCCTGCACCTCCTGCACCACCAATTGAAATAGTAATAAAGGATTCAAACTGCGTATCCCCTACATAAATTCCTTTTGTAAATGCCTCAGTTGCACTAAATAACTGTTCCCCTTTAAAGTTAGCAACTGATACAACACGGTCAATTTCATTCATAATCTCCTGATATTCAACATTCAGAGTTTCTTTTTCAGTAGTTCCTACTGTATCAGACGCTGCTTGTTCAGCAAGTGTAACTGCTCTCATTAAAAGATCTGTTACCTTGTTCAAAGCACCATCTGCAATCTGAATAATTGCAATACCATCATTTGCGTTCCTACCTGCCTGATCCAATGCATAAGTATCTGCTTTCAAACTAGCAGCAATACCAAGACCAGCAGCATCATCACCTGCATTAACTATTCTCTTACCTGAAGATAATCTACCAAGAGTATTATTTAACCCTATGTTGGTAAAATATAAATCCTTCTGCGCCTGCATTGATGAAAAATTGTTTAAAACTGAAAAACTTTGTCCTGCCATTTTTAAATCCTCCGTGATTTAATTTTTTTCCTATATAATTATATACAGAAAGTCGAGCATCCTTGCTCTTTTATAAATTCGATTAAAAGTCTTACAACTTATATTTCGGCTACTAATATATTTTCTTTAGTTAATTAATATTTTTTTATTAAAAATGTATTGCATTTTAATAGATTTTGTATTATTAATAGTGCATGAGAAGAGTAAGAAAAAGTACATTTTCAATTAGAAAATTAAAAGTTATATTTACCATATTTATTTTCATCATTTTATCATTTATCATAAACAGTTATTTTAAAAAAGGACAAAAAGATATCCAGATAAATCAAAGCAATATAAAAACTATGAAAACACAGGATATATTTCCAATATATCAAGGCTCTAAGCTAAGTCTCTCAATGTCTCAAACAGGAGATCCATTCATCTATGTCTTTTTGACAAAGGATAAATACAAAAAAGTTGTTGATTTTTATAGAGAAGCCTTAGCAGGAAAATACAAATTAAAAATAATAAATTATAAAAGAATGATGACAATTTATCAATTCAGGTCAATAACAGATGACCTTAAAATCAAAGCAGAAGAAAAACTCAAAAGAGACAAATTCAAAGATAGAGATTTTAAAATTTTAGATGATTATATAACAAAGGGAGTCGAAATTATTCCATTAAATCATCTATGGGAGAGAGCAGTTCAGGCAAAGACAAAAATTAAAATAATTATACCAAGAAAAATTCTTTTTAAAAAAGAAAAAAACATTCCTAATAAAGAAACTAAGGACTAAATAATGAATAACAACCAGGATCATAAAATCAAAGACGGCATATCAAATAAGTTAAGAATATATAAATATGGAGAGGATATCCTCAGAAAAAACAGCAAAAATATTGAAGAAATTGACCAGTCAATAAAGAATCTCATTGAAGAAATGAAAATCAAAATGGTTGAAAAAAATGGAGTTGGTCTTGCAGCACCTCAAATAGGAAAATCTATTCAGCTTGCTATAATTGACCCCTCAGCAGGTGAAACTCCTGAAGAATGTTTTACATTGATCAATCCTGAAATCATTTCAAAGGACGGTATTGCAACAGATGAAGAAGGATGTCTTTCTGTCCCAGGTGTTTTACTTCAAATTAAAAGAAGTAAAAATATCACTGTAAAAGCAATTGATTTAGATGGAAAATCATATACAAAAACATATTCAGACTTTATTGCACGAATAATTCAACACGAAATGGATCATTTGAAAGGAGAACTTATTATTGACAGAATATCTTCCTTAAAAAGACAATTCGTAAAAAAAGAAATAAAGAGGCTCAAAGAAAATGGCGAATGGTAAAATTATTTTCTATGGTACATCTGCTATTTGTATTCCATTTTTGAATAATCTTATTAAAAATTTTAAAATTGAACTAATCATAACTCAACCAGATAAAAAAGGTGGAAGAAAAAATAAAATCATTATACCTCCTGTAAAACTTTTTGCAATAGAAAATAAAATTGACTATATCCAACCTGAAAAATTGAATAAAAATGTAGAGGAAATTATTTCAAAACTTTCACCTGACATCGCGATTGTTATTGCCTATGGTCAATTAATACCTAAAAACATCTATCAGATACCTGAATTTGATACTATCAATGTACATTTCTCATTATTACCAAAATACAGAGGAGCTGCACCAGTACAGCGAGCAATTGAAAATGGTGAGACTAAGACCGGCATTAGTATTTTTTCAATTTCAAAAAAAATGGATGCAGGACAAATATGGTATAAAGAAAATTTTATTATTGAACCGGATGACACAACACAAATCTTATGGGATAAACTTAGCAATTTTACTACTCCTATATTAACTAGTACAATCTCAAATATATTTAATGGTATAATTATTAAAGAAAAACAAAATCATCTTGATGCAACTTATGCACCTCCAATTGAGAAATCAGAAGGTGAAATTAACTGGAATATGAGTGCAAATACTATATATAATAAATTAAGAGCTTTCTTTCCATGGCCTGGAATATTTTTTAGAATGAATAATAAAAAATTCAAAATTACTGAAGCAGAGGTTGTTTCAATTGAACATAGCTTAGATATTGGCAAAATAGTACAGCTTGATAAATCAGGATTGTATATATCCTGTGTCAATAGGTCTGTTTTGAGAATAAAAACATTTCAACCAGAGGGGAAAAAGCCTATGACACCTCATAGCTATTCAATTGGCAATAAAATTTCATCTAACCTAGATTAAATTGACTTATTTAAAAATATCCCAATCTATACTATCTCAGTATTATACAGACATAAATAATAATTTAAAACTTATTTTAAAACATAAATTATTACAATATAAATCTGAAGAAAGCTCAAAGATTACAAATATTGTATATGGTGTAGTAAGAAAAGAAAGAATAATAGATTTCCTTATCACCAGACTTTCAAAAATTAAAATAAATAAAATTGAGACGGATACTATGTTATTATTGAGAATTGGACTTTTTCTTATTTATTATTCAGACAGTATCCCTGACTATGCAATTATAAACGAAATAGTAAGGCTTTCAAAACATAGCTCAAAAAGCTTTATAAATGCTATATTAAGAAATTCTATAAGACAAAAAGACATTTTATCAGATGATATTAAAAACTCAAAATACTCTATCAAATATTCAATTTCTCAGGAATTAATTGATAATATCAAATTGCTTTCAAATGATATAGTACCTTTTTTAGATTATTTGAATAAAGAGCCAATATTTCATTTATTAGAAAATAAGACCAATATGAAATTAAACAACCAGGACATTTTAAAACCTCTTAATTTAATTTCACCTCTTAACACTTATGAATTACTAAAACCTGACAAATTAATTAAATCACATTTAAAGAATTCTTCTTTATATATTCAAAATACAGGTTCTCAATTAATTTCTATTATTACTTCCATATTTGCAAGAAAAAATGTCCTGGACTATTGTGCTGCACCTGGCACAAAATCAATAACAATTAAAAATTCATCTAAAAACCTTAATGTTATCGCCAATGATATTAGTTTTAAAAGAATAAATCTTTTTAATAAAAATGCAAACCCCAATATACAATTAACAACGTCTGACATACTTAAGCCAGCTTTTAAAGATGTATTTGATTTCATATTGATTGATGCTCCCTGTAGTTCTGCAGGTACTTTAAGAAAAAACCCCGATTTAAAAACAAAAATTAATCAGAGTATAATTGACAAGAATGCTAATATTCAAAAAAATATACTAGAATCAATCTTAAATAAATTCAGTTCAAAATATATTTTGTATTCTGTTTGTTCTTTTATCAAATCAGAAACCGAAGATATTATTGAAAATGCAATAAAAGAAACCAAAAAATCAAAAACAATTGATCTAACAGATATATTAGATAAATATAATTTCAAATATAAAAAATCTAAATACGGATACTATTTATTACCAGACCACAAAATCAATAACGATTTATTTTATATTTCTCTCCTTAGTAACTTCAAATAAATATATGTAGGGGCAGACCTGTGTGTCTGACCTT
>JAOZTV010000528.1 GCA_029939015.1 Candidatus Aminicenantota bacterium | reverse complement strand
AAGAAACTAATGATTATTCAATGGCTATAAAAAAATATAGAATGGCTTTAGAAATTGTTAAAGAGGGAAAAGACGAGCATCAGATGGCTTCAATAATAAATAATATTGGAGAGGTACAGAGAAAAAACAAAAATTTTACTAAGGCATTGAAATCTTATGATGAGTCATATAAGCTTTTTAAGAGCCTTGGAGACAAGTTTGGAATTGCAGTATGTGTACAAAATATTGGATTGCTTTATTCAGATATGGGAAATCCTGATTTAGCTTTGCCTTATTTTGGAGAGAGTTTGGAAATGTCAAAAACCATAAAGGCAAAATCTCTTATCAAAGATACTTACGAAGGTTATTCAGATGCCTATGTTTTATTAAAAAAATACAAATTAGCTTTAAAATATCATAAACTTTTTACATCTGTAAAGGATGAACTTTTTACTGAGAAAAGCTCTAAAAATATTGCAGATATGCAAACTAAATATGATACTGAAAAAAAAGAAAACAGGATAAAACTTCTATCAAAAGACAAGGATATAGACGATATTATTAAGAATTCTCTTTTTATTGTATTAGGACTTTTATTTATACTTGCATTTCTTATTTATAATAGGTATAGGTTAAAGACTAAAGCACATAAGGCTCTTAGTGATGCACATAATAGATTGGAAGTGGCAAGTGATGAAATATCTGAAAAAAATGAAAAAATTGTGAGCAGTATAAGGTATGCACAACGAATTCAAAATGCTATTTTGCCATTGGCAGATAAGGTATTAAAAGCTTTTCCTGAAAACTTTTTGATATTTTTGCCTAAAGATATTGTTTCTGGAGATTTCTACTGGTTTTCAGAAATTGATGATATTAAATTTATTACTGTAGCTGACTGTACAGGACATGGAGTGCCCGGGGCATTTATGTCAATGATTGGGAATTCTCTTTTAAATCAGATAATTAATGAAGAGAGAATTATGGAACCTGCTATTATTCTTGATAAACTTAGTTTGCAAGTTAAACAGGCATTAAAACAGGAAAAAGGAGAAGGCGATACAAGAGATGGTATGGATATGTGTTTTTGTAAAATTGAGCCTGCTGATAAAAATGATAATGATGCTTTTATATTAACTTATGTAGGAGCTAAAAGACCTCTCTTTATAGTTAAAGACAATGAATTGATTGAAATTAAAGGAGATAGGAAATCAATTGGAGGATATCAAAAAAAGGTAAAAGCACCTTTTAATAATAATGAAATTTTACTATCTAAAGGAGATGCTGTTTATCTAACATCTGATGGATTTGTTGACCAGCATAATTTAGAAGAAAAAAAATTTGGATCTAAAAGGTTCCGTTCATTATTAATAGAAATAGCATCAGAGAAGGTTAAGCAACAAAGAGAAATATTACGGAAAGTTTTAAAAGAACATAAAAATGGAGCTGAACAACAGGATGATATTACTGTGTTTGGTATTAAACTTTGAATATTGAAGAATTACAGAAATTCAATTCAGGGTTTTATATAAATGATCCTGTAGGAAATAATGCTTTTTCCTATAAAGAAAGAAAAAATAAAAAAATTTTTGTGCCTCCTCTTATTTCAGGTAGTTTAGATGATATATGTATTGGAGATAAAATCACTTTTTCTGAAATTGAAGATGGTGTTGAATTGAATAATATTGGTTTAAAACAATTTGTTCATATATCAAAAAATGGTAAAGAAAG
>JAOZTV010000014.1 GCA_029939015.1 Candidatus Aminicenantota bacterium | reverse complement strand
AAAAAGAAAAATGAAAAATCAATTCTGGATATTACTAACAGGTGGTTTAACATTTGTTTTACTATTTTATATAAAGCTGAATACACTATTATTTTCTTTTTTACTTGTTCCCCTGCTTATGATTGCTTTTACTTATGGATCCTTCACATACAGTTTCAGGTCATCTTTAAAAGCAGAAACTATTCCTCAAAATGGATATGAAGAAAGAATTAATAAACTTAATAGAGAAAAATTTGATATAAATAAATTAGGATTTAATAAGATAGAAGAATTATACTTAAAAACAATTCCTGATTCAGTAACATATATTTATAAACATGACAAGGAAAACGTGTTCTTCTGTATGTATCATTTTGGATCTAAAACCGGTTATGATTTTATATCACATTTTGAAAAAGATATTACATTGACTACTTCAAGTGTCGTTGAAGGTGGAATGTTACCAAGACCTGCAAAAAATCTTCTACAAATATTTGAAAACACAACCTATAAAAGAGGTTTTGAAATGCACTTATTGTCACAAAAATTGATACAATCAAATGGAACCAAACTAATTGAAATCAATAATAACAATTATATTTCACTAATTTTAAAAAGTGTAAAAGACCTTGCTCGTTTTGTAAAGAAGATTCCATTCTGGCCAGTTCTATTAATCTACTGGACAATAACCAAGCGAGGGAAAATATATTTAAAAACAATTGAAGAACAAATAAAATCAGGAACAATCAGGTTAATAAGATAAATTTATATTAAGATTTTTCTCAATATATTGATGGAGAGGCATTAAATGAAAAATAAAAAAATATTTGGTTTTACTTTATTTGTATTTATAATAATAGGTTTTTGGGGTATATTAATCTATAATGACATTGTCAAAGCAGAAAACGAAACTAATGAATGGAAGGCTAATGTTGAGACTGTTTTGCAACGTCGCTTTGATCTTATACCAAATATAGTTAATGTTGTTAAAGGCTATGCACATCATGAAAAAGCAACATTTTCCGCTGTTGTTCAAGCACGTTCAAATGTTGAAAATATTCTTAAAGAAATTAAAGCAAAGAAATATTTGCAAAAAAATGACATGGAAATATTATCAACAAATCAAAATCAATTGAAGGGTATGCTTAACAAAATGTTCGCTTTGGTTGAAAATTACCCAAAATTAAAGGTGAATTCAAATTTTCTTGCTCTTCAATCTCAATTGGAGGGAACTGAAAATAGAATTAATGTAGCTCGTCAACGATATAATAATTCTATCAAACACTATAATACAAAAATAGCAGTAATACCAGGTTTAATAATAGCAAAATTATTTGGGTTTAAAAAAAGAATACTATTTAAAAGGAGTGCTATATGAAACGTATTCTAGTAGTATTATTAGCCTTAATACTTATTGTAATTGCTATTTTATTTTTTACTAATAGTTCAGAGAAAACCACTTATTCTCTACGCCCAAAACTAGAACAATGGTGTTTTGATTTTGCTGATGTCCTTTTACCAGATGTGGAGAGAGAGATAAATGATGAAGGACGTCGTATTCTGAAGGCATTTGATGTGGACTTTGTAGTTACAATTATTCCAAATCTAAATGGAAAAGATATTAATGCCTATGCAGTTGATATTTTTACAAAATGGAAAATTGGTAAGAAAACAAAAGGCAAAAAAGGAATTCTTATACTAATTGCACAGAAAGAAAAACAAGTTAGAATTGAAATAGGATATGATTTAGAAGCTGTATATACAGATATGTATGTTGATCAGGTAGAAAGAGAAATATTAAAAGAATTTTTGGAACAGGGTGAATGGAGTATTGGATTTAAAGCAACTATAGAAAATTTTCTAAATAAACTATATAAAAAAGATATAGCTAAAGAAATTAAAGCTATTTCAAATCATAAAAATGATATTAAATATTATTCACAAGGTGCAGGCGCTACCAATGTTTTCGATTTTGGTGCAACTTTAAGAAAACCATTACCAGAAATTCCTTCCAAAATAAAGAAGTATTTTAGTGCACAAAAAACTCCAGAGCTTGCTTTTTTACGCTATATGGAGTTATCTGCCAGAGCTGTTAAACATAATAATAATTTAACATTATTTACTGATGCATCAAATAAGTTCTGGAAAAGCTGGAAACATTCAAGCGGTCAGTCAAAGCAAGAAGCACAAGAGGTTTCTGAAAGAAGATATATTATTAAACAAAAAAATAATCGTGCTGTTGTATTTTTTCCTGAAGATGATGCAGAAAAATTAAAAAAATCTCCTATGTATTTTTTGCATTACACTGACATTGGCTGGCAGGTAGATATTTATATAATGTCCAGAGTAATGAGGGTCGTTGGCCCTGGTTGGTCTATGCTTACAGGACTATTTCACCCATATAGTGAAATAATTATGAAAGAATATAATATCGTCTGGGGATTATTAACTCCCTGGAAAGATTCAAAAGGCAAGCCTCGTTTTTTTACTTTGGCATCAAGTTTTTACAAAGAAGGTGAATCAGGGTTTCACATAGGTGTATCAGCCATTAATAAAGATAAAACAAATTTAAAATGGGGTGACAGAGTTTTCTCTGTTAATGGAGAAAAGATCAAAGATTGGAATCATTTTTGGAATTTATTTGATAATGCAGATGCTGGAAGCAGTTTTAAAATCAAATTGATAAGAAATGGTAAGGAAATGTTTATTAATGAAACATTAGGAAAGCATGACGATGGTTTTAGGTATTATAGACCCTGTTTAAAAACACCAAGAATATGGCTTGGGATTTATATAATACAGGCTTCTGATAAAGAGTGGGAAATCACAAAAGAAATGAGAGATGAAGGGTTATTCAGATATTCAAGTTTATGTTCAGTATTAGAGGTCTTTCCAGATAGTCCAGCTGATAAAGCCGGGTTAATGCCGAATGATCTTATTGTAGACTATGGTACAGAAGATGATAATGGCGAAATTATGCCACGTGATATCATTGATAATTTATATCAGTTAAAACATGGTAAGGATATTAAACTTACTATAGTTAGAGATCTTAAAGAAAAAATAATAATTAAAATTACTCCTGAGAAAACTATGCATAAAGGATATTTTTAGGTTGTTTCTCGCTAAATTACTTGTAAAACATTCACATTAAAGTTTCAATAGTTCAATGTTTTTTTAATCTTTTCAGCAATTGCAAGACAGGCAGTTAAACCGGGTGATTCAATTCCAGTAAGATTTATATAGCTGGGAAAACCTTTTTTTTTTTCATCTTTGATGTAGAAATCTCTAAATTCATCACTTGGCCCTTGAAGTTTTGGCCTTATTCCAACATCATCAGGATTAAGGTTTTCAGGTTCAATATCAATATATCTTGATATTGCTTCAACAAAATCATTTTTGTATTTTGTGTCCATTTTATAATCAAGTTTGTCAACATAATAGGCATTAGGACCAAATCTTACTTCATTTTGAAGATTTATAGTCAGATGTATTCCTAAAAAAATACCATTTGGGTCAGGCAATGGATAGATCAAATGATTAATATTTTTAATCTTTGAAGACTTATAATATTCTCCCTTACACCAATGTATTTTCAAATCATTTTTTTCTGTTTTTATACCAAGCATCTTTGAAATTTCTTCTGAAAATAATCCGGCAGAGTTTATTAATGTTTTGGTTTTTATTTTTGTTCCATCCTTAAACGCCACTTCATATTTTTTATCTATATACTCAATGCCAATAATTTCTGTATTATAGGCTATCATTCCTTCATTTTTTTCAATCAGCATTTCACAGGTCTGCATAATACGATGAGTATCAATTATACCTGTACCTGCGACCCATAAAGCACCAACACCTTTTATCTGAGGATTTTTTTTTTTTAATTCTTTTTCTTCAATTATTTTTAAATTATTAACTCCGTTTATTTCACCTTTTATTTTTAATTCTTCTAAAGCAAATATTTCTTCCTGGCTGGTTGCAACTACATATTTCCCACATTGTCTATAAGGAATATCATATTTATCTGCAAATTCATATAAAAGTTTATTTCCCTTTACACATAATTCTGCTTTTAAAGAATTTTCCTGATAATATATACCAGAATGTACTACCTCACTGTTTCTACTGCTTGTATGTTTACCAAACCCGGACTCTTTGTCAACAACTAATACTTCATCAAAACTTTCAGATAATTTATATCCTATTGCCAATCCAACTATACCTGCACCAATTACTAAAACCTCAATTTCTTCCATTAGTTATTCAATTATTCTTTTATCTTCTACAATAATTTTTCCTGATTTAATTACACTATGTATAGGATTTATGCCTAAATGATACGCCATATAACTATAGTCTGGTATATCCATTAATATTAAATCCATTTTTTTTCCAATATCAACTGAGCCTACTTCCTCTTCTCTGTCTATTCCATAGGCAGCATTTATAGTTACTGTATTTATTGCCTCTTCAATTGTTAATCCCATCTTAAATATCCCAAGATAGAGAATAAATAATTGAGACGATACCATAGAACTACCCGGATTAAAGTCACTGCCAAGTGCCAATATTCCATTTCTTTCAATAAATTTTCTTGCAGGTGCATATTTTTCCATCTTTAGAAAAAATGACACTCCAGGAAGAAAAACTGCTGTTGTATCTGATTTAGCCAATGTGTCAATTTCTTCATCAGTCATTGCAATTAAATGTTCTGCCGATACTGCTTCTTTTTTTACTGCAAGCATGGCTGCATTATTAGACGTAAACTCATCAGCATGGATTTTAAGTTTAAATCCCATATTTTTTAATTCTTCTAAATAATACTCTGCTTCGTCATAAGAAAAATAGCCATCTTCACAAAAAATATCAGCAAACTCTGCAAGTTCTCTTTCTTTTACAATAGGAGCTACTTCTGAAATAAGATATTTTAAAAATTCCTTATTTTTGCCCTTATATTCTTCAGGAATTTCATGTGCTCCTAGAAAGGTTGGAATAATATCCATAGGATTTATTGAGTTAAGTTTTTTGATAACTTCTAATTGTTTTAATTCAGTATCCTTATCAAGCCCATATCCACTCTTTGCCTCCATTGTAGTTGTTCCTGAAAGTAAGAGTTGATTAACTCGTTTTTCACTCTGTGATAATAAATTATCAAATTCTATTTCCCTTGTTCTCCTGACACTTCCTTTTATTCCACCACCTTTTCTTGCAATTTCCTGATAAGAGACACCCTGAAGTTTCAATCTAAACTCATCCTGTCTAGTTCCTGCAAATGGGAGATGGGTATGCGGGTCAACAAAACCAGGTAGGACAACAAACTTTGAGCCATCAATTATTTTTGTTTTATCGGTAATTTTATAATTCTTATTAAAATCTTCTTCATTACCAATAAAGATAATTTTGCCATCTTTACCTCCTATCCATACATTTTTCAATATTCTGATAGAATTAAGATCGTGACCGCGTACAAGTTTATGGTTTGCAGGGTTTATAAGTTCCTTAATACTTTTTATTAAAATATCCAATATTATCATTATTATTTTTCAGTATTTTTTTTTCTCAAAAAAGCTGGCGAATCATACATGTCGTCATCACCATCAAAAAAATCTGAACTCCCCATATCCATATGCGGAACTCTCTCGTTGATATATTTACTGTCTTTAAAATCTGTTATAACTTCTGCCGGTCTATTATTTCTTATATTGACAGTATCTCTATTGACCTCCTTTGGTCTATTACCAAAAAAATAAGACTCGCGCTTGGCCTCAGTTGTATGTTTAAAATCATTTGTTCTTATTTTTCTGTCCATACTATTTTTCGATGACAAATCAAATGGTTCCATACCATCAAATGGGTCACTTATTCTTTCTGTAGATGTTGCATTAAACCCTGTAGCAATAATAGTTACTCTCAATGCTTCTTCCATACTATCATCTTTAACTGTACCAAATTTTTTAATCTTCACATCACCTGAAACATTTTCATTGATAATATTAGAAATTATTGTGATTTCTTTTAAACCAATTTTTGCAGCTGTAATATTATATAAAACACCAGTTGCCCCACTAATTGACATATCACCTAAGAGTGGCGATGAAAGAGCCTTATTAACAGCTTCTTCTGCTCTATTGCCGCCTTTTGCCTCTCCTGTTCCCATAAGGGTCATACCTTTTTGAGACATTACAGCTTTAACATCGGCGAAATCTGTATTATTGACGCCATGTGCATTTATTATTGAAGATATCCCCTGAACAGCATTTAGTAATACTGTATCAACTTTTTTATAGGCATCTTCAATATCTATATCATCCTCTTCAAGCTCGATTAATTTTTGATTGGGAATTACTATCATAGTATCAACATTTTCTAATAATTCTTCAATTCCAGCTTCAGCTGCTTGCATTCTACTTGTACCTTCAAAATCAAAGGGTTTTGTAACAATGGCTACTGTCAGTATTCCGGCTGATGAAGCCTGATGAGCTATATGAGGAGAAGCACCAGTTCCGGTTCCACCACCCATTCCGGCAGTTACAAAAACCATATTTGCTCCTTCTACAATACCATTTATTTCATTCTGACTTTCTTTGGCAGATTCCTTTCCAATTTCAGCATTAGAACCTGTTCCCAGCCCCTTTGTCAATTTTTCACCAATTTGAAGAGATTTTGCAGGTTCTTTGATAGAATTCAAATCTTGAACATCTGTATTGATTGCAATAAATTCCACACCTGTCAACCCATCATCTATCATCCTATTAATTGCATTACCGCCAGCACCACCTACACCAATTACCTTTAAAACGGCAGCTCTCTCTTTTTTCTCTGCAAAAGTTATTCTAATATTATCAGCCATAATATCCTCCATTTATTTTACTAAACCCTATACAATCATTCATATATATTGATATTTTATTCATTTTACTATTTAAAACCCAAAAAAGTCTTTTACTTTATCGAAAAAACCTTTATTATTTGTTGAGAATTCTCCACTGTTCTTATAATCTATAAGTCCATATTTTAATAAACCAACAGCAGTTGAAAAATCCGGAGTACTTACCTTGTCAATTAAACCACCTACACCTTCAGGAGTGCCAAGTCTAATTGGTGCATCAAATACTTCATCTGCAACCTCATGCAAATCCTTTAATAATGATGACCCACCAGTAATAACAATACCGGCATTAATTCTTTTATCAAGCCTATGTTTCTCTAATTCTCTTTTAATGATTTCCAATATTTCTTCTGCTCTTGGTCTTAATATTTGAGGTAATAATGAAACAGGCATCATTCTTTTTTTTTTACCACCAACGCTTGGTGTCTCAAAATTCTCATTATGAAGATCTGCATCCAAACCTAATCCATATTTTCTTTTAATTTTATCTGCTATATCAGCCTGCACTCTAATTCCAACTCTAAGATCATTTGTAAAATGAACCCCACCAATAGGAAAAGATTTCGCAAAACTTAAAGCACCCTTTTCAAAGACAGAAAAATCAGTAGTTCCTTCACCAATATCAATTAGGGCAACACCAAGATCCTTTTCATCTTCTGTCAACACTGCCTCTGCTGCTGCAATATGAGATAGCACAACATTACTGACATTTATTTTTGCTCTTTTTAAGGCAGTAAGAAGATTATTTAATGCCGTTTTAGTCGCAGTTACAACTACAACATAAACATCAAGATTACTACCTATCATTCCAATTGGGTTTTTAATATCTTCCTGAGAGTCAACAATGAATTCCTGAGTAAGGATATGAAGTATCTCTCTATCCTGAGGAAGAAGCATACCGCTTCCATGTTTTACAGCCCTATCAACATCTTCTTTGGTAATTTCACTATTCCTTCCAGAAATATTAATACTACCCTTTCCTGCCCTTGTTTCTATATGAGCACCAGAGATATTTACAAATGCAGATTCTATCTCAACTCCCGCCGTCAACTCAGCCTCTTTAACAGATTTTTTAATATCTTCGACAGTTGTATTCATATCAACTATTACGCCTTTCCTAATCCCTTTAGATTCGGTTACGCCATAGCCAATTACCTCTATAGTTTCGCCACCCTCTTCATTAAGTTGACCAATTACTGTACAAATTTTATTTGTACCTATATCTATTCCTACAATAAAATTATTTTTCATTTTGTAAAATTTCCTCCTTAAAAAAAGACTTTATTCTATCCATTAACAGCCTCCTTGTCGTATTCAAGATATATTCTATTCTCAAACCTCATATCTATTGATTTTACTTTCAAACGCTTTAATATATCCCGCTTTTTTAATTTGAGATAATAACCAATTTTTTTATTGAAATCACTTATTCCCGGAAATACTGTAATATTTTTTTCTCTAAGTTTCAATAAAATACCATAAGGTTTTTTAATACTTACATAATCAATAAGATGTCTTATTGAATTAAGTTCGTTCATATATGGTATAAGATTCTTTATATTATCTTTAGATACTTTTCTTACTCTTAAAAGTCCTTTTTCAACTTCGTAACCTCTTTCAAGAATAATACCCTCATCGTCAATTATACTCCACCTGCCATTTATTTCAAATTGAAGAATAGGCTTTCTTTTAAGAAACGATATCTTAATTCCCGAGGGAAGAATCCTATTAATTGAAACATCCTTAATCTGGTTTATTTCCATTAATTCCTGACGCATTTTACCAAGATCAACAGCAAGTATATTACCATGATATGTTTTCAATATTTCATTTATAGTATTTGGGTTAATTTTTTCACTATTCTCAAGTATAAATTTATTTATATTCAGCTTTTCCCATGTCATAATAAACTTCGCAAAAAAGAAAACACCAGTAGCAATAGATGAAAAAAGAAATATAATAAGAAAGATGTGAATTCCTTTGAGTTTTATCTCTTTAATTTTTTTATCTCTTCTTACAGACCTGTTATTATGTCTGAGAAAACCAAGTTTATTGTCTAAAGCATAAGTTGCCATATTCATTACCTGTTTTTTTCCTCCATAATTTCTGCAAATTTATGTGCATAATCCGATAAATTCCCTGCTGATAAAAATACAATAGCATCACCTTCTCTTATCTCCTTTTCAAGAAAAAGAGGAATATCTTCAAGCTTGTCAATATATTTAACATCATCAAAGCCTGATTCCACTATCTTATCCGCTAAGGCATTGCCTGTAACTTCTTCTATTTGCTCCTGATTTGCCGAATATAATTTTGCCACTATTAGTTTATTTAAACCTGCAAAAGCATCTTTGAATTCCTCCATAAGTATTTTTAACCTTGTAAATCTATGTGGTTGAAAAACAGCAATTATCCTTTTATAAGAACCATTTTTCAATGCACTTATCGTAGCCTTAACTTCAGTTGGATGATGTGCATAATCATCAATAATCACATATTTTTTATTATAGAAGAGGACTTGAAATCTTCTATCAGGTAAATAAAAATTCCTTAAACCATTTTTTATATGTTCTATATCTATCCCTGCTTCATAAGCAGCTGCAATTGCAGCAAGAGCATTTTCAATATTATGAATGCCGGTTGTATTTAATTCAATTTTACCTTGATTATCACCATTTATAATTAATTCAAAGTTTGATTTAAAACCACTTTGCTCAATTTTATTGGCAATTACATTACAAGTTTTATCAAATCCGAATGAAATGATTTTCTTCTTAATATCTTTTCTTATCTGTTTACTATAATTACAACCACCATTAATAATCACTGCTCCATAAAAAGGCACCTTATTTCCAAATTCTGCGAATGAATTTAAAAGATTGTCCATATTTCCATAATAATCAAGATGGTCATTCTCGATATTTGTAATAATTGCAATTGTAGGAAAAAGTTTTAGGAAACTTCCATCTGATTCGTCAGCCTCAGCTATCAAATAATCAGAACTTCCTAATTTAGCTCCGCTTTCTTCTGTCTTTAATTTTCCACCAACTACATAGGTAGGGTCTGTACCTGCTTCGTTAAAAATACTGGCAAGCATTGAAGTAGTTGAAGTTTTACCATGAGTTCCTGCAACTGCGATTGAAAATTTTAATCTCATCAATTCAGCAAGCATTTCTGCTCTGGGTATTACAGGAATACATTTTGCTTTAGCAGCATTTACTTCTACATTGTCTTTTGTTACTGCACTTGAATAAACAAGAGTTTCTGCATCTGATACATTTTTTTTATCATGACCTAAAAACACTTTAATACCTAATTTTTTCAATCTTTTTACACTCTTGCTCTCTGCTATATCCGAGCCTGAAACAATAAATCCCATATTATGTAAAACTTCGGCAATTCCACTCATACCTGAACCACCAATACCTGCAAAAAAAATCTTTTTTATCTTACTGTATTTATTCATTAATCAACACCATTTTCCTATGTCTTGAAACATTTAATATTATTCCACATATCAATAAGGTTGCTACAAGCGAACTACCCCCGATTGAAATAAAAGGGAGTGGTATTCCTTTGGTTGGAAATATACCTATAGTTACAGAAATATTAATTAAGGCCTGTGCAACTATCATAAAGGTTAGACCAATAACAAGTAAATAAGTATGTTTATTTCCAGAAAATTTTGCTATGGCAATTCCTCTTATTAAAAATATTGCAAATAGAACTATTAATGCAAAGGCTCCAATAAAACCTATCTCTTCGGATATAATTGAAAATATAAAATCAGTGTATGCATAGGGCAGAAAATACAGTTTTTGTGTAGAATTGCCCAATCCCTGCCCAAATATACCACCTGAGCCAACGGCATAAATTGATTGAGCAGCCTGATAACCAATGGTATTATAGTATTTTTCAGGATTTAGAAAGGCAAGTACTCTGGTTAATCTTTCAGGGTTTAACATAATTATAATGGCAGAGAAAGGAACTAAAACCAGAAATGATGCAAATAAGTATTTCAATTTTATGCCCGATACAAACAAAAGAATAAAAACAATTAATAAAATCAAAAAGAAACTACCATAATCAGGTTCCTTAAGAATTAAAAGCTCAATGGCCAGAACTGGTAGGAGCAATACAAATAATTTTCTTAAATTATTGACATCTGAATTATGTTTGCCAAGAATTAATGACATATATAGTACCACTGCAATTTTGGCAAACTCCGACGGCTGTATGGATATACCTGCAAACCTTATCCACCTATAACTATTATTAATTTTACCGGTTAAAAACACCATTATTAAACCTGCAACAACAAAAACCATTATAAAAATCACTACATTTTTATTCAAATATATAGGATACTTAAATAAGGCAATAAAGGTCATTAAAAATAATCCAATAACAAGAAATATAATTTGTTTCTTAAAAAAAAACAGAGAATCACCATATTTTTCTTTGGCAAGTATCATAGTTGAACTATAGACCATTAAAAGTCCAAATAAGAGCATCAATAATACTGAAAGTATTAACACTTTATCTGCGCCTGATTTTCTAACCATTTTCACTCATTTTATTAATAAACTTCTCAACAGATAATTTGAATTTATTTCCCCTATCTTCAAAATTATCAAACATATCAAAACTTGCACAGGCAGGAGCCAATAATAATACGCCTCCATCATCCTTTAATATTTCATATCCAATTGAAACAGCCTCATCAAAACTATTTATCTTTTGTGACTTTTCTCTGCATTGCTCAAATTGAGACCAGATTTTCTCCTGAGCATCTCCAATTAATAAAATTGCCTTTGCCTGTTTATAAAGAACATTATCAAGCAATCTAAAATCTCCATCCTTGTCCTTACCACCAAGAATTATCACCATATCTTCATCAAAACTCATCGAAGATTTTATTGCAGAATCAATATTTGTTGCCTTTGAATCATTTATAAATTCAACTCCATTATAACTTCCTGCAAACTCCATCCTATGTTGCAGACCTTTAAATGAACCCAGATTTTTTTCAATCTCTTCAGCACTTAGGCCGACAATTAAAACGGCAGTTATAGCAGCTATAATATTCTCTAAATTATGAATACCCTTTAATGGATTATTTTTTAAACTTATAATTTTTTCATCATTTAATTTGAAAATCACATTTTTATCTAAAAGAAAAGAATTAGCCGATTTTTTTATAAGAGAAAAATTGGTTTTTGTAACATTATTAATTACAATCTTATTCAGTATCTCATCATCTTCATTATGTACAAAATAATCACTCTTTTCCTGATTCTTAATTATATTAAGCTTTGCTTCTAAATAAGCATCCATATTTCCATACCTGTCAAGATGGTCAGGTGTTATATTTAAAATCAGAGAAATATAAGGCTTAAAATCCTCAATATCCTCTAATTGATAGCTTGATAATTCAAGTACAAGAAACGAATCGTTTTTAATATTTTCAACTTCGGTTATAAAAGGATTACCAATATTACCGGCCAATACAACATCCAATCCGCTTTTATGTAAAAAATGATAAATAAGACTGACTGTAGTTGATTTGCCATTAGTTCCTGTTAAGGCAATAATTTTAATATTTTTGTTTCTAATATAAGAATATGCAAATTCTATCTCAGAAATAATTCTTATTCCCTTATCTCTTATAATATCAAATCTCTTACTCCTGGCATTAACACCTGGACTCAACACAATTAAATCGGCAGATTCAACAATTTGCAAAATCCCCTCTTTACCAAAACAAAACTCAACACCGAGAGAAATATAATTTAATATCTCATTATTCGATGTCTCTAAAACCTCATCATTATATAGATAAATTTTTGAGAAATCATTTTTTTTCAAAAGAAAATTTAATAATGCCCTACCGGTTTTACCCAATCCAAATACTGCTATGCTATTTTTTACCATAAATTTTCTCCACTAAAACATTTAACCCCGAATCTCTCGAGGACTTAAATAGCATTACACATTTTCCCATTGATATATTTCTGATTTTTTCTTCAGCTTCATTTATATTTGAAAAAGAATGAATGTTTTCAGAAGAGTAGCCTCCCTTTTTAGCTCCTTTGGCTATTTGTTCAGCAAGGCTTCCAATAGTGATTAATTCTTTAAAACCTAATTTTGCAAAAAACAAGCCTGCTTCAAAATGGAATAATTTTTCATCCATTCCAAGCTCAAGCATATCTCCAAGCACAGCAATTTTCTTTTCCTTATACTCAATGTCTATCCACGAAAGTGTTTTTTTCAAAGCCTCAGGATTTGAATTATAAGATTCATCAATAATAATTTTATCCTTACTTTCTATGATAGACCCACGCCTTGCAAGTGGTTGCAAATCCCATAAAATCCTCTGGATTGCAAGGTCTTTCATACCAAGATGTTTTGCAGCAATTATTGCTGCAAATAAATTTTCAATATGAGCATGACTGATTAGTTTTGTTTTAAATACAGTTTTATTTCCAAAGAATTCAATCTCAAAAGTTGAAACCTCATTCTCTCTAATAATATTTCCTAATAATATTTTATTATATCCCTTTGTCTTACCAAAATATTCAATTCTTCCAATTTTATTATTAGCCTGTTTGACAAGTAAATCAAAATCACCCGAAACAAAGGCAATAGAGTCAGAACTAAGATAATTTAATATTTCAGATTTGGCAATAGCAATATTCTCAATAGTCTTCAAAAACTCTAGATGTACAGGAAAAACATTCAGAATTAAAGCAAGGTCAGGTTTAAGTATGCCTGTAAGCAGATCTATTTCACCAATTCCCGGGTCACTCATACCTAATTCAAAAATCGCGAAATCTTCATCCCCATCCATCTTTAATAGAGAAAAAGGAAGCCCAATCCAATTATTCCAGTTTAAATGTGACCTGAAAACCTTATACTTTGAAGATAATATCTGATATAAAAATTCTTTACTGGTCGTTTTACCTGCACTTCCAGTTATCCCGATATATTTTGTTTCTGAGAACATATCTCTAACTGCCTCAGCTAATTTCAAAACCGCCTGAAATGTATCATCAACCTGAATTAATGGAATATCAATTCCTTCTATTGAAAAATCTTTTGAAACAATTGCCCCAACAGATTTTTTATTATTTAATGTTTTAATATAATCATGTCCATCGTTATCGTCAGTTTTTAAGGCAAAAAATAAACAATTATCTTTTATAAGCCTGCTGTCAAAATGATAATCTGAAAATATAATATCTTTTTTACTATTTACTATTGTCCCATTAAGTAAACGTGCAATTTGATTAAGTCCAAGTTTTGGCATACCTATATCCTCACTTCATTCTTCTCATCAAGTTCAGGAAATATCCTCAAATATATTAATAATTTTTCAGCTATAGATTTAAATAATGGAGCAGCAACATCACCACCATAAAATTGATTTTTTGGCTCATCAATTACTACAAACATAGTTATTTTTGGATTCTTTGCAGGAAAAAAACCACCAAAAGAAGAAACATAAATTTTTCTATATTTTTTCCCCTTAACTTTTTTTGCTGTACCGGTCTTACCTGCAATATCAATTCCAGCAATTTTTGTTTTTTTACCTGTACCTATATTTACAACATCAGTCATTATTGATGATATTCTCTGTAATGTTGACCTGTCCATAATTTTAACTTTTTCTTTGTCAATATTTTGTATTCCTGAAATTCTATCTATTATTACAGGTTTTATAAGATAACCACCAGAGGCAATCACATTAAAAGATCTAATCATTTGAATTGGAGTTACAATCACTTCATATCCATGTGAAAGATATGCAATCGAAACCGAGCTCCATTTCTTTAAAGGGTGTAGGGTTCCTTTTTCTTCTCCAGGCAATTTAATACCACTCTTTGCCCCAAAACCAAATTCTTTAATACTATTATAATATTTTCTTTTTCCAATCTTCTGTCCAATTAAAGCCGCTCCTATATTACTGGAATATATTATAATATCCTCAAATGATAATTTTGCATAAGGATGTACATCATAAATCGTCCTATCTCTTATCTTATAAACACCATTATAACAATTAAAAACCTGCTGAGGATAACATATATCGTTTTCAAGTGCTGATGCAGCAAGTATTACTTTAAATGTTGAACCAGGATCATATCTAAAAGATATTGCTTTATTTTTTATTACATTTTTATTGGTTTTACTAATTCTTTCAGGATTAAAAAATGGATAACTTGCCATTGCCAATATCGTTCCTGTTTCAGAATTCATTACAATTACAGTACCACCCTTTGCATTTTGGGTTTTAACAACTCTGGATAATTCTTTCTCAACAAAATATTGTACTGAATTATCAATAGTAAGATAAATATCTTTCCCTGGAATTGGTTTATCAATATACTTTAAATCAAAAACTCTATGTTTGGCATCTGTAAGCACTTCAACCTTACCGCCCTTTCCAATAATATCAGAGTTTAACTCATATTCAATACCACTTAGACCCTGCTCATCAATACCAACACCCCCAACAATATGTGAGGCTAATTGCCTTTGAGGATAAACTCTCTTATACTCTTCAATATAATCTATAACAGATTTATAATCCTTGTTTTTTTTTATTTTTGATAATCTTAAAAATTCCCTTTCACTTAATTTCCTCTTAATCCAGATAAAATTTCTTCCTTTTTTTATTCTTTTGAATATATCTCTCTGTTTTTTATAAGTCAGAGATATTTTCTTTTTTAGTTGTTTAAATAAAGCAAGTGATTGATCTTTGTTCTTATTACTCAAAAATAATGATTTTGTTTTAACAGATATTGCTAAAATCTCTCCATGAACATCATATATTGTTCCTCTTTTAGGGTGTAACTTAAATATTCTATTACTCTGTGCCTTAATTCTTGCAGTATATTTTTCATAATTAAAAACTTGAAGCTTAATAAGAAAAACGACAATAATCAACATCCATATTCCAAAGAAAGTAAAAACAATAAAAGTCCTATTCCTTTCGCTTTTATTAATCTTTAATGTTCCTTTAATAGTCATTTATTCCTCAAATACCTTAATGAACTGTTCTGGTTTTGGATGCTGATATCTTAATTTCTGCGTAACTATTTTTTCAACCCTATCCAAATTTAGAAGGTTAGCCCTAACTGCCTTTAGCTTGTCTATCTCTTCATTTAAAACCTTAGTTTTTGATATCAATTCCTGCATCTTATAACCATAGTCAATATTTTTCAAATTCAAACTTGAATAAGTAAATAGAATAATAAAGGCTAATAAAATATAAACAACAAATACAGGACCAAAACTTTTTCTGTTTTTCTCTTTTTTGCTGATTTTTTTATCCCATTCTCTTATATTCATAATACCTCTGCAAGTCTTAATTTGGCTGGAGCCGAAGCTGAATTTTCCTTAATTTCCACATCTGTTGGAACCATTGGATACGGTTTTATCAAACGTATGACACCATTATCACTTAAATCATTTAATGTTTTTTTTACCATTCTATCCTCAATTGAATGAAAAGATAGCAGGGCAATTTTTCCTCCTTTTTTTAAATAATTTGGGATTTTTTTTATAAAATCTTCAAACCCTTCAAGCTCTCTATTAACATAAATTCTCAAAGCTTGAAAAACTCTTGCAGCCGGATGTGATCTACCTTTTACAGGAAAACCTAATATTTTTTCAATTAATTTTTTTAACTTAAAAGTAGTATCAATCTTATTAAATAATCTTGTTTCAATGATTTTCTTTGACAAGACAGCGGCTCTTTTTACTTCACCATAAGTTAAAAAAATATCTGTTAATTGTTTTTCCGAATAAGTATTAATTACATCGTATGCTGTTATTTTGAATTCTTCAGATTGTTGATTCTTTCTCATATCGAGTGGGGAATTGATATTGTGGGAAAATCCCCGATCCTCATTTTTTAATTGATACATTGATATCCCCGGGTCAACAAGGATAGCTGAAATTTTTTGGTTTGAGAAATCTATCTTCTGAAAAACATCCATATAATCTATATTATAATATTTAACTCTATTTTCGTATTTTGACAAATTAATTTTTGCCCTCTGTAAACTCTCTCTATCTATTTCAAGACCAATAAGAGAGGTGTTTTCATAATTATTTAAAATATGATAAGAATGACCACCCATTCCAAGTGTGCAGTCAACAAACAGCTCCCTGTCTGTCTTAGCAAACATTTCAACAATCTCTCTATTCATTATCGGGTAATGTGTTTTGTCCATTTAATATCCTCGATACTCTGAATAATTGCTCTTTTGAAAAATTTGTTCCAATTTTTACAGCCTTAAAGTCTTCTTCATTCCAGATAACAAGATGATTAGTTTTTCCAAGAATTCTCAGACTGCCATCCAATTTTGCTGTTTTTCTTAATGAGGGAGGAACAAGAATTCTATTTTTTGAATCAATCTCATTTTCTGAACCCCAATAACTTACCTTATCACGGTATTCGTCCACATCAGGATCTAAGTCACCATGTTTTTCAAGTTTTTCTTCAATCCCTTCCCAGACTGACATTGGATAAACAAGAACACTTTCCCCGTTTAAAGAAGTGATAAAAAGATCCCTTTCGTATTCAGCATCAAACACCGACAGAAACTTAGGAGGCAGACGCAAGCGTCCCTTAGCATCAATTTTGACCTCAAAACTCCCTCTAAACCTTTTCATTTTCCCACTTCTTCCCACATCTTCCCACATATAATAGTTTTTTAAATGAAAAAAGTCAAGGAATAATCAAGAAAAAAAATATTTTATTTAATTTGACCAATTAAACAAAGATTGCTATATTATTCAGATGAAAAAACAAATATTTTCAATAAAAAAACTGGCAGAAATACTTGATGGAAAGCTTATAAATATTGCAAAAGACAATAATATTCATTCAATTACAAATAATAGCAGACATTCAGAAAAGAATTCTGCCTTTATTGCCTATAAAGGTTCAGTTACTGATAGTCATGACTTCATAAATGAAGCTTTTGATAACGGTTCAATTCTTGCAATTATTACTAATAAAGATAAATTAGGCGATAAACCGGGGATACTTGTAAAAAATGGATATAGGGCATTTAGCAAATTAAGTGCTCTCTTTACAGGTGAGCCTTCAAAAGACTTATTAACCATAGGCATAACAGGAACAAATGGCAAAACAACAATTCATTGGATACTCTATAATGTTTTAAATAAATTGAATTATCCAGCAATAAGAATTGGAAGCCTTGGGATTTTTGCAGAAAACAAAATAGACAGAGACGGTAAAGTCAAAACAAAAAATTCCGGCGAGATATTAATGACAACTCCTGGAGCTTTGGAAATCCATAAATCTCTAGCCCTTGCAGTACAGCAAGGAATAAAATCCTGTGTCCTTGAAACATCATCTCATGCTCTGGATCAATTCAGAGTTGCAGATATTTTTTATGATGTAGCAATCTTTACAAACCTTACGCCTGACCACCTTAATTATCATAAAGATATGGAAGAATATTTTTCAGCTAAGATAAAGTTATTTGAACAATTGGCAGATAATAGAAAACAATCAGAATCACAAACTGGCGGAGCAATAATAAATACAGACGACCTATACGGTCAAAGACTTGAACAAATTGCGATAAATTTAAACTTGCCTATTTATACATTTGGGACAAATATAAATGCAAAGATAAGAATAAAAAGTTTTGAACAAAGTCTAAGAAAGAGTTTATTAACTCTTGAATATAAGGACAAAACATATATAATTAATACTCCATTCATAGGTGACTATAATGCCAGTAATGTATCTGCTGTATTTGCATCCTGCCTATCTATCGGCTTAAATCCTGATGCAGTAGCACAGACACTTGAAGACATACCTGCTGTCCCCGGCAGACTTGAATCTGTAGGAAACAAAGATATTGGGGTTTTTGTTGACTATGCCCATACCGGCATTGGTTTAGAAAGCGTACTTTCAGCAGTTAGAAAATTTGTCAAAAATGACCTATGGGTTGTATTTGGCTGTGGCGGAGGCAAGGATCATGGAAAAAGACCTGCAATGGGAAAAGCAGCAAAAGATTTTGCAGACAAGATAGTTTTAACAAACGATAACCCAAAAAATGAAGACCCAAACCAGATAATCAAAGATATCTTAAAATCAGACTGTAAACCAGAATTCATAGAATTAGATAGAAGCAAGGCAATTGCAAAAACAATTAAATCAGCCAAAAAAGGAGATGTAATCATCCTTGCAGGAAAAGGACACGAAGATTACCAGATAATAGGCAATAAAACCTTCCACTTCTCAGACAAAGAAGAGGTTTTGAAGATTATATAAACTAGGAGTCTGTCCGAGAACTAGAACAACGGCATAAAACTTCAAAAATTTGCCCTAATTTTCCCATGTTTACCACCTAAAGTAAGTATGTTATAAAAAACTAAAAAGTCAACCTCCGTATGTGACACGAAGTTCTTCATCGAAGTTCTTCATTGAAAAAAAACCTGTAAAAACTTTTACAAATTGTTTGAAACTAAATAAGTTATTAACATTGTAAAATGGTAACATATTAAGAAAAAAAAATCATCTTTGTGAAAATGAAAAAAGTAAATATTATTGGTAATTTTCTATGTCTTCAAGTATAGATTTAAGCTTTTTGTCTAAGGTCCATATTTTAGAAATTGATTTTTTGGCTATTACTACGATAGTGCAATCTATTAAGCCGACTCCCTTTGATATCCATTTATTCTCACTTGAAATAATTCCGGCTTCAATAAAAACATTTATATATGAGGGTTTTGGAAGATTTTCCCAGTAACCTAATAATATTTTTCTTTCTCTCTTGCTTCTTGCACCCTGTAATAATTCTGCAAAAACTGGTTCAATAGCAAGAACTTGATCTTTTTCTATTAAATCTTTTAAATCTGCATAATAAGGTTCATTAGCTTTAAAAAATTCAATCCAAATGGATGTATCAGGGATGATCATTCTCTATTTATATTACGAATTAAATCTGCTGAGAATTCATTTGTAAAATCTAAAGGTTTTTTACTCACTTCTGAATTCAATTTTTTTAATTTTTGAGTAGAAATCCAATCAGATAAAGCTTTGATTAGGGCTTCTGTAGTTTTTTTGGATTTAGTAATAGTCTTTACATCCGCCACTATGCTATCAGGTAATATTGCCGTTACTTTCATATCAATAATATAAGATAGTATATCTTATTTGTCAACTTATTTTTTCATTTAGTTGATTTAATTATTATATTCCTATATATTTAAAATATGATTGAATATAATTTTGGTTTTAAATCAACATGTACAGCATGTGATAAGCGTTTTTCTGGTTATTCAGGCAATCTTTTTGCATGGCAGTTATCCGAAGTAAAATGTATCCAGAAGAAAAAACATCATCTTTGTGAAAATGAAAAATGCAAATACTATTGGATAGAAGACTTTAGTGATGGAGGATGTACTGAATTTATATTATGTAAAGAATGTTTAAATGATCCAAAACAGATTGCCGGAATGCTTAATGATTTTGATGAGCTTTAAAAATGCTTTTGGTGTCAATCCAGTTTTTATTATAAGCTCTTCTTTAGAAGCTATCAAAGAATCTTCATACCTGTTAGACAAAAGAATATGAAAATGATTAGACATCACAGTATAGGATATAATAACCCTTAGCCAATTTAAACATAAGATTTACAAAATATTCCTTATCTCCACCATTAAATAAAAATCCTCCACCTGCAACTCTCGAAATAATATGATAAGAACCATGATCCTGATGAACATACGGTCTATAACCTCGTCCCATATTTACCCCCTAAAGCAAACATGTTATAAAAAACTAAAAAAATCAACTTCCGTGTATGGCACG
>JAOZTV010000527.1 GCA_029939015.1 Candidatus Aminicenantota bacterium | reverse complement strand
ACTTGATGATGGTATCAATGTTTATGACGTTTCTTGCAGCTGTTTTATGCTTGAAGCTGGAATACCAAATTATTGGTTTAGCACCCTTGACTACTTTTTTTACAACTCTATACTTTTTTGTTTATAAAAAGGAAGATGAAATTGAAAAGAAGGTCTATAAAAAAATGGCAATGTCAGTCGCAATTTCTGGTGCATTTGTTATGATTATGATAGTAACAGGTTTAGCCTGACCTAATTAATAGAATTATTAAAAAAAGGAGAAAAATATGCAACATGATAATTGGTTTTGCCCAAAATGTAAGAATATGGAATTTGAAACAGATAAATTTCAGGCAACTGGTGGTGGATTTGCAAAGATATTTGACATACAAAACAGAAAGTTTACAACTGTAACCTGTACAAGATGCAAATATACTGAAATTTATAAATCTGATACAAGTACTCTCGGCAACGTATTTGACTTTTTTACAAATTAATCAGTACAGCTGACAGCACAGCTGATTTAAGAATGCTCAATTATCTAAAATTATACCGTATTGATGTTTTTATAGTTACTGCAATAAATGGTGTTTGTGGTTATTATTTTACTGAGGGTGAATTAAGACTTGAGGCAATTTATTTTACCCTATTTATTTCTGGTATTCTGTATAATTATGTTTATGTATTAAACGCTTTAACTGATATAACAGCAGATAAAATTAACAAACCTGATAGACCGCTACCATCTGGTAAAATATCGTATAGAGAAGCTATTATTTATCTTGCCTTTCTAATTATTATTTCTATTATCGGTATTTTAGTTTTATTTAAAGGGTTTAATATGTCTATGGCTTTTCTGGTTTTGATAATTGGTGGTATATATTCAGTTCCTCCTATTGAGTTAAAGAGCATTCCTATTCTTGCTCCTTTTGTAACAGGATGGGGAGTAGTACATCCAATTTTTATTACAGGAGATATCAAAATAATTTTGTTACCTGCAATAATTCTTACATTTTATGCAACTGGGACAACCCTATTAAAGGATTTATCAGATATAGAAGGTGATAAGAGAGAGGGTAGAAAGGTAGTGACAAGTTTTATTTCATTTAAAAATTTAATGAAAATATCAATGTTAATGACATTTGTCGCGGCTCTTTTATGCCTAAAACTTGATAACCCAATAATTGGATTTGCACCTCTCTCTACATTTTTTACAACATTATATTTTTATATTTTTAAAAATAAGGAAGAAATTGAAAAAAAAGTTTAGTTCTCCACCAGAATGTGTGGGTAGTTGAGAAAAAGTAAGGGACAAAGTATACTAAAATTTTAATCTGCAAAAAAAAATTAAGGAGTATACAATGTCCCAGTCATTAGAAACTAAGCTTATGTCAATTTTGTTTAAAATTCAAGGGTATTCAATAAGAAATATAAATATTGATAAAGTTAGAAATCGTATAGTTATAGATCTTGATGATATATCTAAATTTCAATCATCCTCTTGTTTATATTATCATGAAAGATATGATTCAAATGTACAAGAGATTTTAATAGGTGTTTCATTCGGAATGCCCGTATATGGCAGAGTTAAAGTATATAGACATAAATGTGATTATTGTGGGATTCTAACAGAAAGGCAAACAATTAGTGAAGGAAAACAAAGATACTCAAAGCCAATGAGCCTTGAGGTACTCAGATATACTGAATTAATGGATAATCAATCAGCATCAAAGTTATTAG
>JAOZTV010000192.1 GCA_029939015.1 Candidatus Aminicenantota bacterium | reverse complement strand
CATTGATTCCTCGTAATAATGCGATATAGGTGTTCATTATATATCTTTTGTTAATTTAGTATCTGCACTCTTTTTTATATTTTTTATTGAATACTTTCCTTATGACTTGGAAATATTCAGTGAAATGTATTTTAAAACAATTATTGGAATATGGATCATTATACCAAATATTCTTGCTCTTGCATTAATTCCACTCCCATCAAAATTATTAGAAAAATTTTTGATTATTGGTTCAACCCTTATCTATTCAATGTTTTTTGCTCTTGTGAGATATGTTGCATTTATATATCTTCTCAAAAACTTTTCGTATATTTTTATGGCACTTGCGTTCTTTTTATTTGGGCCATTCTTAGACTTTGTATATATTGTAAGTATTTATTCTCTTTATCTTAATCATGTCGGAAAAATAAAAAAAAGAAAGGAATTGGAAATATGGAATTGGTCATTTTAATTTTAAAAATATTTATAGTAATTGAGATCTTTATTATGCTGATTTATACTATCAGGCATTTCATTTTCTCAATAAACAGAATATTTGGTGAACAGAGGATTTACTATCAGGATATTATTGATTCTGAACTTCCCTCAGTTACAGTAATGGTTCCTATGCATAATGAAGAACTTGTAGCAGAGGATAGTATGAAATGCCTAATAAACATGGAATATCCTCAAGATAAATATGAAGTTATACCAATTAATGATCATTCTGAAGATAAAACAAAAGAGATCCTTGATAATTACGCTTCTAAATACAGTTTCATCAAACCACTTCATAGAGACAAAGGCGAAAGAGGAAAACCTCAAGGTCTTAATGATGCTCTTGAATTAGCAAAGGGTGATATTATTATTATCTTTGACGCAGACTATATGCCTCCAAGAGGAATTATCAGAGATATTGCAATATCCTTTAAAGACCCAGAAGTCGGTGCAGTAATGGGAAGAGTTGTTCCTAAAAATACAGGTAAAAATATGATCACAAGATTGCTGGACCTGGAAAGATCCGGAGGTTACCAGATAGATCAGCAGGCAAGACATAACCTGAGACTGACCCCTCAGTATGGAGGTACTGTTGGAGGCTTTAGAAAAGACACCGTGCTCTCTTTTGGCGGTTTTAATCCAAATCTCCTTACAGAAGACACAGAATTAACATTTCTTCTACTTGTAAACGGTTGGAAAGTAGCATATGCGAACAGAGTAGAATGTTATGAGGAATCTCCTGAAAAATGGTCAGTTAGAGCACGTCAGATAAACCGTTGGGCAAGGGGGCATACACAGGTTTTACAAAAGTATCTTTCTCCATTACTACGTTCAAAACATTTATCTTTCAAGGAAAAGCTTGATGGAACATTATTATTATTTATATACTTTGTTCCAGTTTTAATGATATTCGGAATTGCAGTCTCTTTAGCCTTGTTTTTTCTTGAAGAAATGAACCTTATAAACTTTTTCTTCATATTTATAATGGTAGCAGGTTATAACTCTTTTGGAAATTTCGCACCATTCTACCAGATAGGAACTGCCGCTTTTATTGATGGCACACACGAAAGAGTCAAATTATTACCACTATTTTTCTTTTGTTTTCTTTATAATGTCCTCTATGTTGCAAAGGGAACATTAGCTGCACTTACTGATGTTATATTTAAAAGAAATCCGGAATGGCATAAAACAACAAGGTTTAGAAAAGAAGAAAGTGAAGAGGATAAAGAATGACTTTAATACTATTTATTATTTTATTTATAATCTTAACAATTCTACCTTTCCTTATTTCAATACAGGAGTTGATAGCTCGTAAAGATATCAAACCGCTCTATATCAATATGGATTATTACAAAGACCCTGAATATTTTAGTTATGCATTTAAAGAAATGATGGAGAGCAAAATATCTGATATTTCCAATGAACTATCAAATAAGAACGAAATAAAACTATCAAAAAAAGAAACAATTGAGATATATCCCTCATTAACTATCCCTCAGAAAACTGTATTTAAAAACTTGCTTTATATAAAAAATGATCTTAGATCTGAAAGGAAGGTTGTTTTTAAAAAAGAAATATATGTCAAAGGTGATGTTGATATTGGCATTAATAATGTTTTAAGAGCTGTATTCTGTAGTGGAAAACTAAATATTCGTAAAAAGACAAGGTTGGTTAGATGGGCTCATTCTGAAAAAAAAATAACTATTGATGAAAGGGCAAGTCTGGGTATTAATATTTCTTGTTCAAAAAAAATTGAGATTGGAAAAAAATGTCAATTTATTTCTTTATATGGAAAACCAATATTAAATAAAAAAGGGGAAACAAAAAACTGTCACCCTTATGATCTAAGTTTGGTGCATAATAAAAAAGATAATGAGTATGGCAGATGGTTTATAATAGATAAATACTTAAAAGTATTTGCATTCATCACCAAAAAGGATGACAACAAAGACTCAAGAAGTAAAATTGCAAAAAAAAGATCTGAAAATTTTGTTATTAATAATAATACTACTAAAATACCACCCAATACAACAATCAAAGGTGATTTTATTACTAAAAATGACCTTATTATTGGGTCAGGATGCACCATAATCAGTGATTTTAAAAGTTATAGAGGCATAAAAATTGGAAAAAATGTAAAAATATCAGGAAATGTATTTGCTGAAGATGATATAAAAATTTCAGAAAACTGCAGTATTAATGGGAATATTTTCAGTCAAAGCAGTGTTATTATAAATGATGGATTTAGCCTTGGGAGTCCTGAATATTTAAAATCAATTATAGGAAAAAAAAGAGTTATATTAAATAATAATTTTTCTGTGTTTGGTTATATTCATACTGAAGGTAAAGGTGAGATAAATTGAAAAAAATAATATATCCTTTGATATTGATTATAGAAATAATAATTATTGTTTTTATTATTTTTGGACCTTCTCAAATAGAACATTCCAATACAGAAACGATTCTTATCGTTTATAATCCATTAAATATCAAAGAACATAGTTTTATACTTGATACATATAAAAAATTTTTAAAAGAAGAAAAAGTACCTTTTAAAGTTGTTACCCCCTATTTTATTTTAACTTCAAAGGAAAAATATTTTGAAAAAACATATCCAACCGTTATTTTCCCGGATTACATAAATAAAACTTTACCAGGAGACATGTATTTCTGGGCTCTGGATTATTTAACAAAAGGTGGTAATATTCTTGCCATATATGATGTTGGGACAAAGACAATAAGAAGTAATAGTAAAGAAAAACCTGTGTTTTCTAAATTAATTGGATTCAGACAGATCTTAGATGAACCCAAAAGAAGCACTGCATTTGATCAAAGCATAATTATATTCAAAAACAAAAAAAGTGCTGACTTTTTTGAAATCCCAAAAAATAACATTGAAGACTCACTATATCTATCAGATATAAATTCTGGCAAACTTAAATATTCAATCATTAAGTTAAAAAAACTTGAAGATAATTTCTCTGGGTTAATTTTTGCTGAAGGAGAGACATCTGAAAATGAAAGGACAAAAGTTATTATTCTACAGAATAATAAACCGGGGAATTTTCTTTATGTGAATCTTCCTCTTGGGAAATTGAAAGTTTTAGGTGATGACTTTCTTTTTAGATCAGTAATTAAAACATTTTTAAATAGAATTATAGTTGCCCCATATTTTGTTAAAACGCAATTCAAAAACACAACAAGTGATTATAATGGAAAAAATGATTAGTATTTTAAATATAGATCGATCAACAATTTCAATTTATGTTAATGATACTTCTATTAAAGGAGAAAATTAATGAAGAACTTATATAAATATATAATTTTTTTAATAATAATAGCCATAGGTTTATATTACATTATAATAAACCCTGCAAAAACTATAAGCAATACGGCTGGAATTAAAGTACTATTAGTCTATAATCCAATTTTAAAAGACAAATACCAAAATATAATAAATGCCTACAAAAGTGTTCTTGAAGAGGAAGGAGTACCATTTGATTTTGTTACCCCATCATTTCTATTAACTAAGAAAGCATCTGAAATTATAAAACAATTTCCTGTAATAATATTTCCAGACTATATAGCACAGATCCTTCCATCAGACATTCAACTCTGGATGATGGATTATCTGCAATTAGGAGGTAATATGCTTGCCATGTTCGATACAGGCACAAAGAACACAGATTCTAATTATCTCAATAGAACAATATTCTCTGATATATTAGGGCTCAATTATATTGTATATAATTCACTAGAGAATTCGGGAACAGCATATACAACAGGTTTTTTAAAATTTAAAGATAAAAATGCAATGAATTTTTTTCAAATACCACCAGGGAAAACAAATGATGATCATTTTATGGTGGGCTATTCGTATGGGAAACTCCAATACCCTTTCGCTAGAGTTGAAATAGAAAAGCCACTTATAAAAAAAGAAATATATGCTTATGGGATTGATGATAATGATAAGGAAACCCCGGTAATTATCTTGAAAAAATTTAATAAAGGTTCACTCCTCTATGTAAATCTTCCATTGGGACAACTTAAATCAATTGGCGATGACTTATTATTAAGGTCTATCTTAAGATCTTTTTTATTTAAGACTGCAAAAATCCCTCATCTCATTAATACACCAGGTGGTAAAGCCGGTTTGGTAATAAATTGGCATATTGACTGGTTTAAGGATTGGAATGGCATATCATATATGATGGAGAATGGATTCTTTAAAAAAAACATTGAATATTCAATTCATAATACCGCCGGAGACTCCTGTGATAAGCCCGGAGATAAAAAGGGATTTGATGCGGAAGGTAAAGGTAGAGAGTTTTTAGACTCTATAAAAGAATTTGGAGTTATTGGTTCTCATGGAGGATGGGCACATAACTGGTTTTGTACAAATATTGAAAGAGGTGTTTTTAAAGAAGAGCAAATAAGAAAGTATGTCAAAATAAATAATGAGTCACTACAAAGAATAGCAGGATATCCAATAATTGAATATTCTGCGCCAAATGGTGTACATCCACAACCATTGATGACAGAGATCCTTGAAGATCTTGGAATAATTGCTTATTACTATACAGGAGATTCAGGCTCTGCCCCAAATAGAACATTTTTTAAAGGTAAAATGGTTTCTGATAAACTAATAGCTTTTCCAATTCTATCATATAGATCTATTGCATCAATGGAAGAAATGAAATTAACTGGAGTTACTGGAGCTGAATTTAGAACATGGCTTTTTGATTTATATAAATTCCTTAGAAATAACAGAACTATAAGACTAATTTATTCTCATTCATATGATGTTCCAGCTTTTCATCCTGAGATATTGAAAGAATTCATAGATCATCTTGACATTGAAAGTGGGAAAGAGCTTATAAGAGTTAAACCAATGAGTTATTTTGCAAAATTTTTAACTAGATTTCTTAAAACAAAATATTTTTTTGTAAAAGATGGCAATAAGTTAAAAATAAACATTAACAATCCTGATGGATTATCAGATATAACTGTAGCTGTCCCAAGAGAGATATATAAAACACCTCAATTTAAAACTGGTGAGATTAGTATTGATAAAGATGAAAGCTATTTATATATTACAATTAAGGAGAAATTAAATGAAAAAACACTTGTTCTTAATATTAAGTAGTTTAATTATCGTTATTAACTGCTCAAATGACATTAAAATCAATCATCATGCAGTTAATATCCTAACTTATGACTCTACTATAACAGCTGATAATGTAAAAATAATACCAGAAAATATTAATAATATTGCAATTAATCTCACTAATGATTATAAAGCTAAACCAGTATTAAAAAATTATATAATCTGGTATCTTAATCATATTAACCTTGCAGATCAATATGGTTTAAGTGGTACTATAAACAATTATTCAGTTGATAAAAATGGAGATGAAAAGAGATTAACAGACCAGGCATCTATTATAGATTCAGCATCAAGTTTTTTAAAACTGATTGAACGTTACATAGAGATATCAAGAAATAAAAAACTAATTGATAATTACAAAAAAAAAATTAAAGATATAGCTTATTTGTTCGTTGAATTACAAAACAATAATGATATAGTAAATTCATTCCCTAATTCAGATACAAGTTTATTGTCAGAGAACTGTAATGCAGTTGAAGGTGTTGAAAGCTATCTTAATATATGTAA
>JAOZTV010000526.1 GCA_029939015.1 Candidatus Aminicenantota bacterium | reverse complement strand
TTTTCCACTCATCGTGAAGTAATCCTGCCTTTAAACATCCATAGGATAGATATTGCTCAAGATTCCAACCCTGTTCTACAGGTACCTGCGGTAAAAATAATCCCTTATTAAATTCATTTGAAATTATAATTCCATCCTGTCCAATAATTATTGATTTATAGTCTTTAATTTCTTTAGGTACAGTAAGAATGGAAATTTCAATACTTAACTTTTCAAATTCCTCTTTACTGACCTGGGTAAATCGAGGGTCTTCAGTTGATGCTGAAATTGCATTATCAATTATTCCTGAATATAGAGGCTCCATAGGTAGGGGATAGCCAATACATCCTCTTAACTCTTTATCCTTATGCAAGGTTACAAAAACACCTCTCTTATCCTGAAATTTAGTGTTATTTGTAGTTTTTTTAGGAATTGCCGTATCTGAAATTTTTGCAAGTATCGTTTCTCTTGCTAATTTTAATAATTCAATTTTCTCTTCTTTTGAATATTCTTCACTCATCATCATAGACTCCTACAAAGTATATAACAAAATAAAAAAAAAAAGTCAAATTTTTGTAATTTTGGAAGAGTTAAGATGTTTTTGGATTTTTTAAAGGTTGTTGCTGTTCAGGGTAGAGTTCTGAAAATAATTGTTTTATCAAATTATTAATGTCTGTTTGGGATTCTTCATTTTTTTCTAAATAATTTTTAACCTTATCTGTAACCCTTTCTATAAAATCCAAGAGATTTATAGGTTTGTTTTCCATTGATTGTTTATTTGGAGGTCTATGTGTTGTTTTAATCATTTGTCTTTCTTCAATTTCTACTTCCTGTGAAAATTGTAATACAGCATTTAATGAAGATAGGGTTTCTTTATTTTCTAAAAGTTTTGTTGAGTTTTTAAGTACTGATTCTAAATTACCATTTTTTAAATCCTTCATTACTACATCAAGATCTTTTAAAATACCATGTATATCAGCCATTTCTTCTTCGTTTAGATTACCTTCAATAGATATTTCAAAACTGCTTGATTGTAAGGATTTGCCTTTTTCTTCCTGTATTGTCATCATCTTATTTTTTAAGTTTTTTGTATAGTCATAAGACATATAGTCAATAGAGGATGCTTTACTGCTGTTAATAGTAATTTTGTCTCCTTCATCAGTAGTCAATATTATATTTTGACTTTGACTTGATGCAAAATGGAATCGACTTGATTGAAATTTTTGAAACTGCTGATTAATATCCTGTTTGTTGTTCATTCCCTGATTATCAAACATATTTGTATTACCCGACCATTGTTCCAAACCATTAATCATATAATTTATCTCCTCAAACATATTTCGGCTAAAATCCTTAAAACATGAATGAAATTAATTGAACAGATATTTTGTCTTTTCTCGGGGGCTATCACCACTTGGTACAAGTTCGTGGCCAATTAAGCGTGAGGTGCATTTCTCTGTAGCGTGCCCCGCAGGGAGCTCAGTAGGCCTGAGCGACTGAGGACGTGGAGTAAAAAATTGAGCACAATTTTTTGCGTTAGCGAAAGAGATATCACCGGAAGCGACCTCGATGAAAAAACCAGAATTACTCGTGTCAAAATAATGACAAGATAGGATTGCTGAAAAAGTTATAAAAGTGCGTATATAACTGTTAAATTGGTAAATTTGTTATATGGCATTAAACTTGCTTTAAATTATTGGAGGTAGTTTTGGATATTTCAACTATTTTAGGTATATTTAGTGCGTTT
>JAOZTV010000525.1 GCA_029939015.1 Candidatus Aminicenantota bacterium | reverse complement strand
GTTTTAACTTTTTAGAATTTATATCTTAGTCCAGCTTGTCCTCTAATAAATGATGGCATTTCTTTATTAAATGCTAAATTATAAGTTGCATTGATTATTAAATCAAATTGACTTTTTTGTAGAAATTTAATACCTGCACCTATAATTGCACCAAAATATTTTGTATCTTCTATTCCCATACCATTATCTGTATTAAATATATTATAATTAATACCACCTAATAAATTAAAAACTATATCTTTATTAAGTTTTAAAAAATCATAAGATAAAATCACATCTCCGGTGAACAAATTATAACTGAATGAGTCTGATTTATTCTCTCCAAATTGACTTGAAGTTATTTCTTTATATGAATACTCCTGACTTCCTGCTGTAAGTGAAAAGCCAGGAATAATGGATAGTTTATCGGTCAAAGGAATACTTAAATTTAAAGTGAAGTTAAATCCAATATTATTCTTTCTTTTTTCAACAAAAGTTTTACCGTCATAGTTATAATTAGCCTCTGATTCATCAAAAAAACTTGATTGTCCATGAGCATAACCTATTCCAACAAATAAATTATATCCATTTGCATAAACACTTAAAGAAAACATAGCAATAATAATTAATAATATAAATGATTTTTTCATTATAATAATCTCCTTAGTTAATTATAATAATACGCTGAGAAATCAAAAAAGTTCTATTTTTTTTTTTATCTTTTTGAAACTTTTTATATAACAATCCGTATTACTTAGATTATGGAGGAAACAAAATGAAAAAACTTTTTATATTTTCACTAATAATTATGATATCCGGTATAGTTTTTTTTACAGGATGTAAGACTAGCGAAGAGCCTGTTGAAGCTTTTACAATTCAATCAGCTTCAGGTTATTCAAAGCTTATGACAACGCTTGACCCTGATGATAAAGGCGTTACAAGTATGACATTATACTTTTCACTTAAAAATGGAAGTAAAATTAATGGAACAATCACAGGTTGGTCATTTAAAATTAAACACGATATTGTAACTCTTGTAGAGGTAAATAATACAAATTATAATAATTATAATTTAGTTTTAAATGGAAGTATGAATTTATCATCAGAATCAGCTAATGAGATAGTAGTTGGTACTCCACAACCATTTATTGAAAATTCACTTTCAAGTGATATTCTTTCATTTGAGCCTCATATCCCAACCAAAATTGTTGTTGATATAAATGTAACTGACGATAATGGAGAAAGTCATCTACTAACAGCAGAAGGTTCATATACTTATGAAACAGGTGTTATTAAGGAATCAAAATATGATATTATAGGCAATTGGGATTTTGTTAGAATAGTTGATAATGAAAAAAAAATGAAACAAAAAATAGTGTTTACAGGAACAAAAGTAAACGGTTCATATACTATCTATAACAGTAATAAAGAAGTATTTGAAAGCGGGTCTTACTCAGTTTCTAAATACATAAACATTTCTTTAATTTCTTCAAAAGGTACAAAATACTGGGGTTCATTTTCGGATGAAATTAATATGAACGGTACTTTAAATATTCCAGAAACTACTGATGACGATGATAATACAATAGACACAAAAACAGGAACCTGGACAGGCAAAAAGATATAATTACTCTCACATAGATTATGGGCAGAAATCGTCTGCCCAAAAATTATTTCACAAATCCAAGTTTTTTTAATAGATAGTTTTTTTTTATTATTGTATAATTAAAAATTAAAAATTTGGAGAATAATGT
>JAOZTV010000191.1 GCA_029939015.1 Candidatus Aminicenantota bacterium | reverse complement strand
CTGGTACAATCTTTTCAACATCAATAAATATAGGCTCCTGGTCTATGATAAAATAGTTATACTATCTTTACTTGGAAGATAAAATTTTGTAGTGAGAGCTTAACAGCCTCTTCTCCTCCTGTTTTTGCTTCCATATCAATTTTATATATCAGGTCTAAGATTTTTTGTAATTTTTCATCAGAAAAATATTTTACCGAACTCAAAAATCTATTAAGAATAAAAGATGGTTGAGCTAGTATTTTTCCAATATCATAATTTGAATAATTGTTTTTTAATAGATATTTTGCTGTAAATATTTTATTATAATGTGTAATTAATGTTCCAATAATAAATGGAGCCTTTATCCCATTTATAAAGAGATATTTTAACACATTCAGGTATTTCTCAATATTTTCCTTTTCAATTGCCTCTGTAAGATCCCATATTGAATGTGTTGAAACCCCTGTTACTATCTGGTCAATATCATCAGTATCTATTACATTATCAGTTTTTGTAATTATCTCAAATAATGGCATTTGTCCTAATATTGAAGGCAAATCATCGCCTTTTAAGTCGGCAAGTTTTTCAAGTGCACTTGCCGTAATAGATATACCCATATTTTTTAGTTCACCTTTAATATAGTTGTTTATATCCTTTTCATACATTCTATCCAGATCTATTATTGTTAGATTTTTTTGTTCAAGAGTCTTAGTTAATTTGTCAATTTTTTGTTTTTTTACCTGCTTAAAATCATCACGAAGCACATTCATAGAGACATAAATAACTAAAATTGTATTTTTATTAGGTTGCTTTAAATATTCGTTTAATGTTGCTAAGTCATCTTTTTTAAAAGTTAATTTTTTGGTCTCCCTGATAGTTAAAATAATAATTTTTCTCGATTGTAAGAAAAAATTAGAACTGGATGCATCGTTTAAAACATCATCAATTGTACAAGAGTTTTCATTGTCAAAATAATATCTTCTATAATTAAATTCACTTTTTTCCTCAAGAAAATTATCCCTGAGTTGTTTAATGATATTTTCACCGAGAAATTCATTAAAACCATGAATAAGTATAAAGGGATATGAAATGCTTTTGTCTTTTTTAATCTTATTTAAAAAACTAAAATAAGTTTCATTATTCATTAAAAATTCTCTAATATTCCTGTTACGATTGTGGATGCTATGTCTTTGGATATCTTATCAATCGTGGCACTTTCCTGGGAAAAAAAGTCTGTTGAATCTATGTCATAAGAATCAGAAAACCTTAAACCTTCACTCTTGAAAATTATTTCATTATTGATTCTGTCTATTAGTTTCACATTTAGTACAAGTGAAACCTTGTATAAATTAGCAGAGGTTCTTGCTGTATATGATAATGGACTTACAATAAATTGCTTTATTTTTCCCTCCAGGATAAGGTCTGCCTTTGATATATCGTCAATCAAATCTAATTTACTTCTTTTTATAAATTCGTCCCTGATGGCAAAGGTAATATATTGTTGAGCGTCAGGGCTGGTTGATTTATTATCAAAGTCCGGTATAGCAATTGTTTTAACACCCTCTGGCAGGGAACTTCCTGCTCCTGAAAGATGGTATCCACAGTTTATAAAAAATGGTATTACCGCAATGATAAAAATATGAAGATAGATTATTTTGAACTTTTTCATTTTACAACTAAGCTCAACATTTTATTTTTTATGAAAATTATTTTAAAAATTGTTTTGTCTTTTAAATAAGGTAGGATTTTTTCAGATTTTAGAGCAATTTCTTTTATCTGCTCTTCTTTTGCATCAATATCTATCATAATTTTATCTCTTATTTTACCATTTACCTGAATCATTATATTAGCCTTTTGTTCTGTGAGAAGTTTTGGGTCGTAAAGAGGCCATTCTTGTTCAACTACTGATATGTCAAAACCCATTTTGACAATAATTTCATTTGAAAAATGAGGTGTAAATGGTGATAACATTTGAATTAATGTCTTAAAAATATATTTTACTGTAGATGGATTAGACTCTTTTAGTTTGTCATACGACGAAGAGAACATATTGAAAAATTCCATTAAGGCTGCAATTGCCGTATTAAGATGAAAACTTTGTCCAATATCATCTGTTACTTTTTTTATGGTCTGGTTAAGCTTTATCAGAATAGGCTCTGTAATACTATTTACTTCAAAGTCTGAACTGGCTGTTGCAGTTAAGAGGTCAATATTATTATGAAATAAATTCCATATACGCATAAGAAATCTATTTGCCCCTTCAACTCCCTTGTCGTTCCACTCCAAACCCTTTTCAGGAGGAGCAGCAAAGAGTATAAATAATCTGACAGTATCTGCACCATATTTTTTTATCAGGATATCCGGGTCAACAATATTTCCCTTTGACTTGGACATAGCACTACCACCAAGTGTAACCATGCCCTGTGTAAGAAGATGCGGAAAAGGTTCTGAAATATTTGTCCAGCCAAAATCTTTAAATACTTTGGTAAAAAACCTTGAATATATTAAGTGAAGAATTGCATGCTCAACACCCCCAATATAGAGGTCAACAGGCATCCACTTATTAACCTCGTCTGCATTAAAAGGCATAGTGTCTGACTTGCTTGCATATCTGAAAAAATACCATGATGAATCAAAAAATGTATCCATTGTATCTGTTTCTCTCTTTGCCTTGCCATTACATTTTGGGCAGCTTGTGTTTTTGAATTCTTCGCTTTTCTCTAATGGTGAGCCACCTTCTGGTGTAAAGTCTTTTATTTTAGGTAGTAGTATTGGAAGGTTTTTGGGGTCTTCTGCAATAGTGCCGCATTTTTCACAATAAATTATTGGTATTGGTGTACCCCAATATCGTTGTCTTGAAACTCCCCAGTCTCTTAATCTGTATAGAGTTTTGAGCTCTCCACAGTTTTTTTCTTTTAGGAGTTTTTCCATTTTAACGATTGCTTCGTCAGAGGATAGTCCTGAATATTCGCCTGAGTTAATAAGATATCCCTTTGGAGAAAATACTTCTTCTACAGGTTTGTCTTCTTCGTCCTTATTTTTAATGATGACTCTTTTTATTGGTATTTTATATTTAAGTGCAAATTCAAAATCTCTCTGGTCATGTGCAGGTACAGACATTATTGCTCCGGTTCCATACTCAATTAAAACAAAATTGGCTATCCAGATAGGTGTTTTTTCTCCATTAAATGGGTTTATTGCATATTTTCCTGTAAAAACTCCTTTTTTTTCAACTACTTCATAGCTTGTTTTTGTTGAATTTATTTCTTTAATAAAATTATTGATTTCTTCCTGCTGTTCTTTTGGAATATCTTTAATGAGTTCTTTAATATCCGGGTGTTTAACTGAAAGAGCAAAAAATGATGAACCATATATAGTATCAAGTCTTGTTGTGAAAATTGTAAGTTTAATGTCACTGTCTTCTACATCAAAGATTACCTCTGCACCCTTACTTTTTCCAATCCAGTTCTTCTGCATTGTAATTACCTTTGAAGGCCATTTTTCCAGTTCCTTATGAGAACCGAGTAAATCTTCTGCGTAATCAGTGATTTTTAGAAACCATTGATTGAGGTTTTTCTGGTCAACTTCTGAATCACATCTCCAGCATTGATTGTCAACTACCTGTTCGTTTGCAAGTACTGTTTTACAGGATGGACACCAATTGACTTCGGATTTTTTTTTATATGCCAATCCTTTTTCAAACATCTTGATAAATATATATTGGTTCCATCTATAATAATCAGGAAGACAGGTTGCAAGCTCTCGCTCCCAGTCATAACCAAAGCCCATTCGTTTGAGTTGTTTTTTCATAAAAGCAATATTGCTAAGAGTCCATTCTTCAGGGTGAAGATTATGCTTTATTGCTGCATTTTCGGCAGGTAAACCTAAAGCATCCCAGCCCATCGGGTGAATAACCTCAAACCCTTGCATTTTCTTAAATCTTGCAATTACATCGCCGATTGAATAATTTCGTACATGCCCCATGTGAATTCTTCCAGATGGGTACGGAAACATTTCAAGACAATAATATTTTTTTTTATCTGTCTTTGGATTTGCTTTAAAACTATCTTTCTCTTCCCAGTGTTTTTGCCATTTTTCTTCAATTTCTTCAAAATTATATTCCATTATTTTCCCTCTGAAATATAAATAAATGATTTTACCTAAATTGAGCAATATCAATTAATTTAGGTTTTATTTATATCTTATTTAATAAAATTAATTATACCTGTATTTTATGCAAAAAACAATTGCTAATTTTTTTATATTCATTTATAATTGTATATAAAGTTGGTTTATGGAGTAAAAAAATGAAAAAAACAATAATAACGATATTTATCTTATGTATTTCTCTATCTATTTTTGGAGATAGTAAAACAGAAAACATGTTTACGGCAGAAGATGTTTTAAACACAAAATCAATTGGAGAGGTTCAATTAAGTCCTGATGGTAAATGGCTTGCCTACACTATAAGCGTGCCAAGAAAAGGAAGTGAAAAACCAGGCGGTGCCTATAGAGAATTTTATGTAAGGTCTATTAAAACTGGAAATGTAAGACCATTTATTATTGGTAAGGTTGCAATAAGAGGTCTTTCCTGGAATAATCAGAGTACAAAGATAGCTTTTATACGAAGAACAGAAAAACATAAGAAGAATCAGGTTTGGGTAATTAATATTGACGGTGGAGAGGCTCTAAGATTAACCGATTCAAAAACAGGTGTTAGTTCGTATAAATGGTTTCCTTCAAGTAAGAAAATTGCCTATACAGCAATTGAGGGTAAATCAAAAAAGGAAAAGGAATTAAAGAAAAAAGGATATGGTTTTATATATTTTGAAGAAAACTTAAAGCATACTAATTTATATGTACTTGATATAAATGAAAATATTGGCAAGATTAATAAAGCAGAACAGATAACAAAGGATATTACTGTTGTAGATTTTCAAATTGCTCCAAATGGTAAAAAAATAGCTGCATCAATGATAAAAAAGAATTTAATTGATCATAGATATATGTTCAGGAAAATATTTTTAATAGATTTAAGTACAAAAAAAGTCACATCATTAACCGATAATAAAGGTAAGCTTGGTGGATATAAATTTAGTCCAGATGGCAATAGACTTGTATACACAGCGGCTTTGGAAAGAAAAGACCATGCAGTGAGTCAGCTTTTCTTAACAGATATTAAAACCAAAAAGACCATAAATCTTACTAAAAAGAATTTTACAGGTCATGTAAACTGGGCAAAATGGATGAGTAAAAATAAAATTATTTACCATTCAGGCGAAGGTGTAAGTACAACTTTAAGTGTAGTTTCGTCTAAGAGTGGCAATCGTAAAATTATATTGGATTCTAAAAAAATTGGAGTAGTTTTTCGTTCTGTTTCATTTACAAAAGATTTTAAGTATCTGGCCTATGCTGGAAGTTCATCAAAGGATCCTTCAAATATTTATTTAAGTAAAATTGGAAAAAAACAGATAAAATTGACAAATATTAATCCATGGCTGGTAAAAAAAAAATTAGGAAAACAGGAAATTATAAAATATAAAGCAGAAGATGGATTGGAAATTGAAGGATTACTAATCTATCCTGTTAAGTATAAAAAAGACACAAAATATCCTTTAATAGTAGTTGTTCACGGTGGTCCTGAAAGTCACTATTCAAATGGATGGCTGACAAGATATTCTTCTCCGGCACAGGTATTGGCAGGAAAAGGTTATGTTGTTTTTTATCCAAATTATCGTGCAAGTACAGGATACGGTGTTAAATTTGCTTCATTGGGATATGGAGACCCTGCTGGCAAAGAATTTGATGATATTAAAGATGGTATTAAATATTTGATAGATAAGGGCATTGCCGATAAGGATAGAGTTGGCTTAGGTGGTGGTTCCTATGGTGGATATGCTGCTGCCTGGTTTGCATCTTATTATACAAAATATGTAAAGGCTGTGTGTATGTTTGTTGGTATTAGCGATGTTATAAGCAAGCAGGGGACTACAGATATTCCTTATGAAGAATTATATGTTCATTCAAAGGACAGGCTTGAAGATGCATGGGAGCTCTCATTAAAAAGAAGTCCTATTTATTGGGCTCATCAGAGTAAAACGGCTGTTTTAATTCTAGGTGGAGCGGCAGACACAAGGGTACATCCATCACAGAGTGTAGAGTTTTTCAGAAGATTAAAGATGAATGATCATCCTGCTGTAAGGCTTGTACAATATCCAGGTGAAGGTCATGGCAATAG
>JAOZTV010000190.1 GCA_029939015.1 Candidatus Aminicenantota bacterium | reverse complement strand
TTTCCCATTTAGTTCTTTTTGGAGAGAATAAATCTCTTGTAAAAACAAATGGTTCGATTTTATTTTCAAGTTTTGAAATTTGAATAATTTCTGCCTTTAATGATGTTATTAGAGTAAATAATAATAAAAGAAGTATGGACTTATTTAACAAAATACACCTCCATTGAAAAGCTTCCTGTTATATTAGATTTTGCTTTTTGAAATTTCATTGAATTTATATTTATGAATTTTTTCATCTTATTAATATCATATATAAATTTTTTTAAATCCTTATACTGTCCTGTTAGTTTGATAGATAATGGAACTCTAATAAACTCTTTAAGTATTTCCTTTCCACTAAAATTATAACTTGAACTTTGAAAATTATACTGTGAAAGTAATTGTTGAAGCATTTTTCTAAATACGGAAATATCCTTATATTTAAAAAACCTTTCCTGTTTTATTTTATTATAAACAGAACCAAAATTTTTATATTCACCGAGGGCCTTCTCAGTTTCTTGAAGTTTTTCTTTTTTTTCTAATAATTTTTCGATTTTTTTATCTGCATTTGCATAAGTATTATTTTTAATTAAAATAAGTACCTTTGTGAATAAAAAAAATAATATTGTAATGGCAAAAACTATAATTACCAATTTAGTGAAAATATCTTTTCTATTCATCTTGCATCACCACAGTCATTGTATTTAGATATTTTCCGTCTTTCTTGGATTCTTTTCCAAATTTCAAGTCCAATTTTCCAAATACCTTATATATTTCTAATAATGTTTGATAGGAGTTACTTTCAATGTTTAAAATAACTCTGTTTTTTGAACCATATTTAATTGAAATATTCCGTAAATAAGCTTCATTTGGCATTAAGTTTTCAAGAATATCAAGTCTTTTTAAAAAAGGAAAAGTTTTTTTGTGAATTAAAGAGTTAATAAATTTAATTCTTGGTTCCCATTTACCCCTATTGCTTTTAATTTCACTTAACATCTTTGACTCATTCTTTGAGACTTTGTCAATATAATTATTTAGTTTATTAATTTGTAATTGTTTTTCTGTTGTTTTTGAATTTAGGAAAATTATATTATTTATGCCTGCTTTAATAAAAAAAGTTGAAATAAAAATTGTAAATAATCCAATAATCATTATTCTGATATAATTCAGTTTTTTATCTTCACCTATATTAAAGTTTATATTTTTCATAGGGATACTCCCTTGATAAATCTGCTAAACTTATTTTCAATATCAATTTTAATTAATCCTGATTTACTTAAATCTCTATGTATGTCTTTTCCTTCGATATCCGAATTGTTTTTAAAAAGACAATATGATTTTGGCAAAAGACTATAACTACTTTTAATATACTTAACAGTTTTCTCAATCTCTGATTCTAATTCTTCTTTATTTAGAAAAATAAACTTACGAATATAAAAGGGGGTTAATTTATTCTGAAAAACAATAGTTGCTGAATTACCCCAAAGTTCAATAAAAAAATCAGGTTTTTTTGAGCTAGTAAGACTTTTTAATGGATTTGAGGAACCATATAATAAATTAATGAGTTCAATTGTCGAACTACCAAAATAAGCTTGCTTCACTCCTAGTTTGAAAAAGAAATTATCAATAGATTTTTTTGTTTCTTTACGTATGAGTACGGAGAGAATATATTCAGTATTTAAGATATAAAATTGATGTATATAAAGACTCTGGTCTTCAGGAAATATTTTTTCAATACGCCAGTTAACAATTGATGAGAGTTTCTTTTTGTTAAAAGGAATCTTTTCAAACTTAAGTATATTAAATACAAAGAAAGATGAATTTAAAACTATTCCTGTTGGATTTGAATTTAATAATAGTCTTATCTTTGATATTTCTTCGTCTGGGTAATTATTATTGTCAAATGTGCTTAAGGATTTATAATTTACATTATTTGTGATATATTTACTTTTATCTTTTTGTGTAATATATAGATAATCATTGCCTGCAAATATGAATTGATTGGGTAAACTGTATTTATTAAATATATTCATTTCCATTCTTTAACTGTTACTCTATTCAATTCCTCAATTGATGTCAAGCCATTTTCAACTTTTTCTATTCCATTTCTTCTAATTGAAACCATTCCTGATGCCATAGCAATTTTTTTAATTTCTGAAGTAGGTTTTTGTGCAAGTATCATTTCCTTTATTGCATCGTCTAACTCAAGGATTTCTCCAATTGCAATTCTACCCGAGTAGCCAGTGTTTAAACATTCCTGACAACCAATGGGAGTATATACTTCGCTACCCAATTCTTTCTTCTCTATTCTATTATAGTCTAATATGTCTTTTGTCAAAACTTTCTTTTCTTTACATCTATTACATAGTTTTCTGACCAATCTCTGGGCAGCTATACAATTCAGACTTGAAATAAAACTATAAGTATCAACTCCCATGTGGATGAATCTACCAAGAACATCAAAAACATTATTTGCATGAACAGTTGTAAAAACAAGATGTCCAGTAAGAGCTGATTGAATTGCAATTTGTGCTGTTTCCGAGTCACGTATTTCACCAACCATGATCTTATCAGGATCATGTCTTAAAATTGACCTTAAGCCCTTTGCAAAGGTCAAACCTTTTTTTTCATTTACAGGTATTTGTGTTATGTCATCTATTTGATATTCAACGGGGTCTTCAATTGTAATGATTTTATCCTCTGAGCTTTTAATCTCGTTTAGGGCGGCATAGAGGGTTGTGGTTTTGCCACTACCTGTTGGACCTGTTACCAGGAACATACCATACGGTTGCCTGATATAATAATTGATTTTTTCAACAAGTTCTTCTGTAAAACCTAATTCTTTTAAGCTTAAATCCTTTAAATTTTCTGTAATCATTTCCCTGTCTAAAATTCTAATAACGGCATTTTCCCCATAGACTGCAGGCATAATAGAAACACGGAAGTCAATTGTTCTTTTATTAATATTTAATCTAAATCTACCGTCCTGAGGGATTCGTCTTTCAGCAATATCAAGGTCTGAAATTACTTTTAATCGTGTTATTAAGGGGGAACGATTTGAAATATCTAATGGTTCCATAAATCTGTTTAATATTCCATCTATTCTGAATTTAACAATAACTGCTTTACTGGATACCTCTATATGGATATCTGAAGATTTTCTACTTACCGCAGAAAAAATAATATTATTTAGGAGCTTTACAATTGAATCATCTTCGTCTGTGATGTTTTCGATTGTTAGTGATTCTTCATCGTTTTTTTCAACATCTTCTTTCTGTAGGAATGAAGATGTTTTATTCTTTATTATTGTTTGATAAATATCACCTTTCTTTAAAATTTTCTCTATTTCATTTCTTTCTACTTTTTCTGCAAGAATTTTACAAGCAGCATAATTTTCTATCATAGAAATTTTATCCAGATTTTCCGGATCAAAGGTTACTATTTTAATCAGATTGTTTTCTTTATTAATAGGAAAGAAAAGGTTTTTTATAAGGAATTCTGCAGGAAATTGTTTAAGCAGTTCATAGTCTATTTTTATCTTTGTTAAATCTATCATTGTATTACCCTCATTGAATTAAATATTGGCAGATATATTGAAATAAGCATAAAAGTAACAACACTGCCAAGTACGATTATCATAATTGGTTCGATTAGAGATATAAAGGAGTTGATCTTTGAGTCTATTGTTGATTCGAAAAAATCTGCATTCTTATTCAGAATTTCAGATAGATTTCCTGATGAATCTCCAATTTGAACAACTTCTTTCATAATACCTGGAACAATATCAATTTCTTTAATGGTATGCGATAGAAGATTTCCTTCTATAATCTTAGCTGGAATATCTTTGAATTTTGAATGTATGAATTTATTTGAAAAGACTTCAATTGCATACTTACTTGATTCTGGAATGGGAATACCTCCAGAAATTAAAATTGAAAGTGTTCTTGAAAATACTGCCAAAGCATTTTGTAAAACTATATCACCAATAAAAGGAATTGACAGTATAAATCTATGAATAATAATATATTTTGTGTATTTTTCTATTAGTTTTATAGATATATAAATCATAGCTATAATTATAAAAAACACCATATAATTTGTTTTCATTATATCTGATACTTTAATAAAAAAAAGAGTAATATCAGGGAGGTCAGCATTAAAACTTTCATAGAAACCTGAAAAACTTGGGATAACAAATGTCATAACTACAAAGATCATTGCAACCATAAATACAAAGAGGACAATGGGGTAGGAGAGACTTGAATATGTTTTACGTTTTAAATTTGTTATCTTCTCTGTATATGAATTAAATTTTTCCAATATAGGTATTAAATTGCCACTCTTTTCTCCGGCAAGTAATGAAGCTTTATATATTTTTATAAAAGGTATGTTTGGCGAACTAAAGGCATTGGAAATTGATTCTCCGTTTGTTATGTCAGCCTCTACCTTAATTAAAATCTCCTTAAATGCAGAGGAATTCATTTCTGCTAGTATTACCTGAAGAGCCTTGATAAACGAAGTACCCGATCTTAAAAGAATAACAAGTTTTTGATTAAATAAAATAAATTCAGAGTTTTTAACTTTGGAGCTAAGTTGTATGGAAGTGCTTAACAGGTCAGAATAAGATCTTTTTATTGATAAAATTCGTTCATCTTTGCCTGAGTAGTTTTCTTCTAAATCTTTTTTGTTTTTAGCATATAGAACTTTTGTGTTTATATCACCATTCTCATTAATTAAAGTGCATTTATAATATGGCATTTATAGATATTTTTTATTATTAAACTTTTCTCTCAATATCTCAGGAATTCTGATTTTTCCATCTGCTGACTGATAATTTTCCATAATTGCAGCAACTGTTCTTCCAAGGGCAAGGCCTGAACCGTTTAATGTATGCAAAAAGTCTTTTTTATTATTCTTATTTTTATATTTAATTCTGGCTCTTCTCGCCTGAAAGCTTTCAAAATTTGAACATGAGGAGATTTCTAAAAAGCCATTTCTTTCAGGCATCCAAACTTCAATATCATAAGTTTTTGCAGATGAGAATGAAGTATCTCCACTACATAAGAGTACAACCCTATAATGAAGTCCCAACTTTTTAAGTATCTGCTCAGCATTATTTGTTAAGGCTTCAAGTTCTTTGTGTGAGTTTTCAGGCAGACAAAATTTTAATAATTCAACCTTATTGAATTGATGTTGTCTAATTATTCCTCTAATATCTTTACCATGTGAGCCGGCTTCACTTCTAAAACAAGGTGTATAGGCAACATATTTTATAGGTAATTCATCCTCATTTAGAAGTTCATCTCTATGTATATTTGTAAGTGGAACTTCTGCAGTAGGTACTAGGTAGAGGTTATTGTCTTCTACCTTATAAAGGTCTTCTTTGAATTTTGGTAGATTTCCTGTGCCAATTAAACTTGTATCATTTACAAGAAAAGGCGGTAATACCTCTTTGTAACCATTTTCTACCGTATGGGTTTCTAACATAAGGTTAATAAGTTCTCTTTCAAGTTTTGCAAGAGTACCAGTTGACAGAGAAAACCTTGCACCAGATATCTTTGTTGCTCTTTTTATATCTAAAAAACCATTATTTTCACCAAGTTCCCAGTGGGGGAGTGGTTTGAAATCAAACTCAGGCTTGTCGCCATACGTTCTGATAAGTAGATTATCATTCTCGTTTTTTCCAATAGGAACTGATTCGTGAATAATATTAGGGATACCAAGGATAATATCGTTGAATTCTATCTCAAGGTTTTCAAGAGTTTTGTTTATCTTTTCAATTTTTTCTGAAAATGCAATTGATTGAGCCTTTAAATCACTAATGTCTTCCTTGTTTCTGGCTTTTACACCAATCTCTTTTGCTATCTTGTTCTTTTCACTCTTTATCTTCTCAATTTCAGTAATTTGAAATCTTCGTTCTTTATCAAGCTTAATGAAATTATCCGAATCAAAAGCAACACCCTTTGAAGCGACCTTATCTCTTACAGTTTCAATATTTTCTCTTATATAGTTTATGTCCAGCATCTTCAGATTATATCATATCAGCTAATAGTGTGCAAAAATAAAATCAAAACATAAAACTGAAAAAATTATATTTTTACTATATACTAAATTGAGCGATTCTTTCGGCGAATAGGCTAAAGCTTGCTGCACCATAAGGCTTTACAAAAATCCTCGACATACTCATTAGCAAATAACCCGAGCCTCTCGGAATTGATCTACAAGTAACTTAATATGTAA
>JAOZTV010000524.1 GCA_029939015.1 Candidatus Aminicenantota bacterium | reverse complement strand
CAAATGGCAAACAGATAAGAGGTAATAGAATTAAAAGAAAAATTGGTTGGGGCAAGGTTCCAAGAGGAACTAAGGTGCACATAAATCATCCAATCGGACAAGAGAAAAAAATAGGTCCAATATTTAAAATAACCGGAGATTTTACAGCATGGAGTTTTGCAGGTAAATCCTTTAATAAGACCAATACAATTTATTTTCTTCCAAATGGCAAGGTAAAATCTGGAAATCGTATCCACGACTGGGACTCTCTGCCTAATGGTACTAAGATAATTATAGGTTTTAATGGTCCCTTTTTATTAAATATCAGGTCAGCTAAAAAAGCGAGACAATTTATAAAAAAAAGGTTTAAAAACAAGAGAGTAGTTCTACATCTAAAAAAGAACAAACTTATTTTATCAAAAAATCTCAATAGATTTAAAACACTACCTAAAAACACTGAAATTTATATACAGAATGATTAACTATCAAAAAATTAACACTTATTCCTAGCAGAGAAAATTAAAAGAAAAATAAAGTGCCGCTTTAAAACATTTATGCTGTTAGTATAAATACTCTTTGGGGTTTATTTGATAAAACATCAAATATAAATTAATAATTGCGAAATGAATATAGAGGGCAGATATATTTATATATATTTCCAACCTCAACTGCAATAGACAAGTGATAAGTACCACTCGTTGTATTATAGCAAAAGCAACCGTTTATTGTATAGTCATATGTGTTTTGTGAAGTAAAGGGTGACTCCCCCAACTTAGCCAGGTAGTAGAAGATCACAGTCTCAGACCAAGTTGAGGGGAGGTGATGTCACCTTTCCTTTAGTTAGCGTCGATTTGCAGATCTACCAGGTGTTGCTTGCCTCGGAGCTTTGCCCGCCCGGTCGCTAACAGTGACGTTGCTCAAATTGCTCATTGCAGTGAGCATAATGATACTGTGGGGACGTGTTGTGAAGTGGTCTGTTCTATGAAATGGTCTGTTTCCCTGATTGATTCTGTTCAGGTTGGGTCCACTTCTGGGGTAGTCCTTAGTAAACCAGCAGATGGCTCCCACCTTACTATAGAGTGCAAATGACTTGTTGCCCTTTCTAGTCTGTCCTGGAGCGGCAGTGACTATCGCACCCATCTTCCAATATTCACCAACCCGTCTATTGTTGACATATTTAACAGTCCTACAAGACACGCTCTTATTAGCTCTGTTGGTAAGCTCCAAGGTGCCAAAAGGCATCCTACCAGCTTCAAGTAAGAATAATCCTTCTCCCATAAACAACACTAACACAATAAAAATTCCAATAATTTTTTTCATTTCTTTCTCCTTTTTTTAATTACCATACCACAATGTAGTATATTGTTATATACAAAAAAAAAGAAAAAATCTCATTTTTTTATTATATATTTTTTTTTATTAATAAAATAAAAAAATTGATTAAAAATATTTATTTTGATATTGTTAAGATATGAAAATAAAGTTAATTATATTAATTACGGTATTGCTTATCTTTACTGCTAATATTGAAGCAAAAAAAAAAAAAGAAATATCCAAATCTACTTTGAAGATTAAAATTGAAGATACGAATAAGAATAAAGTAAAAGAAAATTTACTAAAAAATCTTTCAATTGATTTTAAACGGAGAAAGCTTGATGGGATTACTATAGATTTAAAATATTTAATGAGAATCAAAGAACTGAAAGGGTATTATCTTGTAAAGCTTATTGCAAAAGACCTTAAGCAAAAAAAAAATGAAATTAC
>JAOZTV010000013.1:15336-21184 GCA_029939015.1 Candidatus Aminicenantota bacterium | reverse complement strand
ATCAGATATTTGGTATGTGGAATAGTAAAACTATTATTCCACATATCTACTACCCTTTAAGCATATTTTTTTGTTACCTTTTGTTACATTATTGAAATGTATATTAAATAATTTTATGATAAAATTTAATATATACTTAATATGAGCATCGCTCAGTTTAGGTAATAATAAAAGGAGGAAATATGTTTAAAAAATTTGTTTTATCAATCATTATGGTTGTGTTGACTATGTCAATTATTTCAGCCAATGTAAAAGTTAATCACAAAGTTAAAGCTATTGTTGATCCTGCAACAAATTATGTACAGGCTGTTGACACAATAACTATCCCTGAAGACATGGCAAAATCAGCAGTTTATTTTTTACTTGATAAAAATTTAAAAGTTAAAAGTAAAACATCAGGAGTTAAGATCATTCTTGACTCAAGCAAAATTAAAGCTAAAGATTTTGGAATGGACGTAGAGGACTTTTCTAAAACTTCTGATATTTCTCAAAACAAATATCGTCTTGAGTTTAACAAAAATGCAAAAAGTAAAGTTGAATTTACTTTAGAATTCAGCGGAAAAATTAACTATGAGCTTAAGCACCTCGGTGGAGAATATGACCGTGGTTTTAGTACAACTCCAGGCTTGATAACTGAAAAAGGTGTTTATCTTGCTGGTTCAACCTATTGGGTTCCCTGGTTTAATAAAGACCTTATTACTTATGAATTGAAAGTTACAATACCTGAGCCTTATGATGTAGTAAGTCATGGTAAAAGAACTTTACATAAGAAAGAAAATAATAAGAGGACTGTTATTTGGGAATCAAAAAACCCTGCAGAAGAAATTTTTATTATTGGAGCTAAGTTTCATGAGTATGATATGGATGCAGGTTCAGCCAAAGTTATGGCGTTTTTAAGAACACCTGATGAAAATCTTGCGAATAAATACTTAGAGACAACTGCACAATATATGGAAATGTACCGTAAACTTATTGGTCCTTTTCCCTATTCAAAATTTGCTCTCGTAGAAAACTTCTGGGAAACAGGTTATGGAATGCCGTCTTTTACATTACTTGGACCAAAGATAATCAGATTCCCATTCATTCTGCACTCATCCTACCCTCATGAATTATTACATAATTATTGGGGAAATAGTGTATTTGTTGACTTCGTAAAAGGAAACTGGTGCGAGGGACTTACCGTATATATGGCAGACCATCTGATAAAAGAACAAAGAGGTCAGGGACTTACATATAGACGTGAAAAATTACAAAGATATACTGACTACGTAACACCAAAAAATGATTTTCCATTGACAAAATTCCTTAGTAGAGATAGTGCTTCATCCGAAGCTGTAGGATATGGAAAGTCTATGATGTTCTTTGAAATGTTAAGAGATAAATTTGGTGATGAAACATTTGTGAAATCTTTTCAGAAATTTAATAGAGATAATAAATATAAATCAGCTACTTTTAATGATATAAGAGTATCTTTTGAAGCTGTAACAGGCAAAGATTTAAAACCATTTTTTAAACAATGGGTAGAAAAGACCGGAGCACCTGAACTTAAGATTGCATCAGTTAATTCTGAAAAGAACAGCAATGGTTATAGTCTAAAATTTGGATTGAAACAGATCCAGCAAGAAGGCGTTTTTGAATTAGAAATTCCAGTCGCGATTTCTTTCAGTGATGAAATTAAATTTCAAAAAATTAACATGAATAAAAAAGAACAATTGTTTGAAATGACTTTTCAGAAAAAGCCTTTAATGATTCAGGTTGACCCAAGATTTAATCTTTTCAGAAGACTTCATTATCTTGAAATCCCACCATCATTATCAAAAATATATGGTTCGGAGAATCTATTGGTTTTACTACCTTCAAAAGCTGGTAAAGTCAAGCTTGATATGTATAAAAAACTCGCTTCAAAATGGGCAAAAAACAAAAAAATTAAAGTAGAAGTAAAACTCGATAGTAAAATTTCAAAATTACCTGCTAATAAAGATATTTGGGTATTAGGTCATGATAATATTTACAAAAAAGCTATCGTTAAGGGTATAAAAGGATATGATGCTGAAATCCAGAAAGACCAGGTTCGTTTTGGCAAAACTGTATTAAAAAATAATAAGAATGGATTTGTCGTTAGTGTAAGAAACCCTAACAATCCTAAAGCAATTGCAGCATGGATTACTATTGAAAAACCGGAAGTCGTTGATACTATGGCAAGAAAATTAATGCATTATGGTAAATATAGTTATCTTGCTTTTCAGGGTGATAGTGTAGCAAATACAGCAAAGGGTAAATGGCAGGCAGTTAATTCACCTCTTGTTGTTGAAGTTTTCAAAAATGCAAGAAAAAAGGCTGTCACAGAATTACCTAAAAGAAAAGCACTTGCAAAATTAGCGCCGGTTTTCTCTTCTGAAAGAATGATGGAACATATTAACTTTCTTGCATCTGACAAACTTAAAGGTAGAGGACTTGGAACACCTGGAATTGAAGCTTCAGCAGACTATCTCGCTGAACAGTTCAAAAAAATTGGATTAAAATCAGGCGTGAATGACGGTTCATATTTTCAAGAATTTTTAACTGAAGTAAATGCAAAAGGCAAAAAAGGAATAGTAAAAAATGTGATTGGATATATCCCTGGAAACGACCCAAAATATGCAGGTGAATCAGTTGTAGTTTCAGCTCATTATGATCATCTCGGTCTCGGATGGCCAGATGTTAGAACAGGCAATAAAGGAAAAATTCATAATGGAGCCGATGATAATGCAAGTGGTATCTCAGTAATGTTAGAACTTGCTCAATTATTAAATAAAACATTAAAACCCAAACGTGCTGTTATATTTGTTGCTTTTACAGCTGAAGAGAATGGTTTGATAGGTTCAAAATTCTATGTCAATAATTACACAAAATATCCAGTTGGCAAAGTTATCGGTAATATAAACCTTGATACTGTTGGGCGACTTGATGGTAAAAAGATCATGGTTCTCAATAGTTCAACTGCAAGAGAATGGAAGTTTGTTTTCATGGGTGCAAGTTATGTAACAGGAGTTCCATCATTAATGGTTACTCAACAGATCACTTCAAGCGATCAGAAATCATTTATTGATAAAGGTGTACCTGGAGTTCAGATCTTTTCAGGTGGAACAGGCGATTATCATAGACCAAGTGATGATGCTGAAAAGATAGATTCAGCCGGATTGGTAAAAATTGCTTCTTTTGTAAGAGAAGGAATTCTTTTTCTTGCAGATTCAGAAAAGCCTATGACATTTAAAGGACTTAAAAAACCTGTCTATAACAGCAATAAAAAGAAAGTAGATAAAAATGCTCCAAAAAAACCGGAAAGAAATGTGACTACAGGAATTATGCCTGATTTTGCTTTTAGCGGTAAGGGAGTAAAGGTTGCATCAGTCCGTGAAGATTCTGGAGCTCAGAAAGCCGGTTTGGAAGAAGGTGATGTGATCATAAAATTGGGTAGAACCAAAACAGAAGATCTTAGGACATATTCAAATGCTTTGAAGGTTTTCAAACCTGGTGATGCTGTATTTATTACTTATATAAGAAATGATAGGCAGTTTACAACCAGATTAATCTTGGATGCTAAATAAATGATTTACAAAAATTAATATAATAATTCTACGACTGTTTTTTTATGAAGCAGTCGTAGGATTTATCAAACTCACTTCCACTGCGGTAGTTTTTGTTTCCATATCACTTTTTATTCTGATTTGACCTTTATGAGCAAAAACAATTTTCTTACATATACCTAAGCCTAAGCCATATCCTTCTATATCTTTACATCTTGACTTTTCAACCCTGTAAAAAGGTTCAAATACTTTTTCCAAGTCACTTTTAGATATACCCACTCCATAGTTAGTGATAGAAATAATGATCTCTAAATTATTTTTTTTAATACTAACATCAATAAAATCACTTTCCTGACTTGAAAATTTTATAGCATTAGAAATAATATTCCTAAACATGATTTTTAACCATTTTGGGTCAGCTATTAAAAATATTTCTTCTGCAAAAGCTGTAAGATTTAACTTAATACTTTGTTCCTTGCTTTTTGAAAAAACTTCTTTAATTAAACTTATTATTTCAATATTACTCATCTTAAGGGCAGTTTGGCCTCTATTGAGAAGACTATTATCAAGTAAGACATTAACCATTGTTTCTATTTCACTTATATCTGAATAGATATCACTCTTTTCTTCAACTTCACTCATCATTTCAAGTGATAATTTAATTCTTGTAATTGGAGAGCGTAGTTCATGGCTTACATCAAGAAGCAACCGTTCTCTTGCTTTCACCATATAATCAATTTTCCCTTTCATTTCTCTAAATGAATTTATTAGATCACCAAGTTCATCTATTCTTTTAGTCTTTAATGAAAACTTAAAATCCCCTGTAGAAACGAGTTTTATGGCCTTATGCAATTTTTTAATGGGATTAAGAAGCCATCTTAAAGCTATGTATATAAACAGCAGTGATAATGCTGAGAAGAACAAATTGATTTTTGTAAAAGAACGGTAAATTGTACTATATTTACGCATATTTGGTTCAAGGTTTATAATATATTCAATATCACCATTTTTAATATAGACCTGAAGCTCTCCATCAAGAAACCCAGTTCTTGTATTTACATCATTAAATTCTGCCAATCTATTTACATCAATAGGCTCCATATTTTCTGGATATGACCATTCTGCATTTAATGTTTTGATATATATTGCAACATCTAGCCTTTTTGCAATGAAAATAGCCTTGTCTTTATTTACCGGGGACTCTATTTGATCTATTATCATTTTTGCAAAATTAACACTATTTTCACGCATTTTATTTAAATGAGTTAAATTTTGAGTTTTTATAAATGCGATTTTAGTACTGTAAACAATGAAAATAAAAGCTATTGATATTATTATTAATGCTTTATAAAAAATAGAACTATTTACTTTTTTAAAAATCATAGATTTCTTCTTTTAAAAAAATATAACCTGCGCCTCGTAGTGTTTTAATATATTGTGGGTTTTTGGGGTCATCAAGTATTTTTTTTCTTAACCTACTGATAAGTATATCTATAGAACGGTCAAAAGAATCAATATTAAAACCACTGAGTTTTTCCATTAAATAATTTCTTTCCAATACTTTGCCTGCATTATTTGTAAATATTTTTAAAACATTAAATTCCATATTCGTAAGCAAAATATCTTCTTCGTTAATAAATGCAGTATGTTTATTATTATCAATAACTATATAACCAAATTTACGTAAAGATTTATTTGTTTGACTTGAATCCTCAACGGTACGCTTAATAATTGCATGAATTCTTGCAACAAGTTCCCTTGGTTCAAAAGGTTTTGACAAATAATCATCTGCACCAAGTTCTAATCCAATTATTCTATCTGTTACATCGCCTCTTGCAGTCAGCATTATAACAGGTACATTACTTTGTTTACGAATAACTTTTAATACTTCAAACCCATTCAATTCAGGTATCATATAATCAAGAATAATCAAGTCAGGCTTTTCACTCTGGTTTTTTTTTATTCCAACATGAGGGTTTGTAGATGTTATTACATCAAAATCAAAACTTCCTAAATATTTTTTAAGTTTATAATTAAGTTTTAAATCATCATCTATAATCAATATTTTTTTTTTCATATACCTTATAATAATATATATGATGCTATTTTGTCAATATAATTTTCACTATTTTGTCGTACTAGTACCATTGAACATAAGTCCTTGGACTCTCTGGAAGTGGGACTTAAGTCCAGCCTAAGTAATATATTTTGTTAGTTATTGGCGAGGCTAAAGCCTCACTTCCAAAAACATAAAAACAAAAGTGGGTACGGAATTATGCATG
>JAOZTV010000013.1:0-15236 GCA_029939015.1 Candidatus Aminicenantota bacterium | reverse complement strand
AGAGTGAAATTTCATTCAACTTTCTTGTTTTTTGGACTTAACAGTAATAGGATAAGCAAACCTGTAAAAGCTCCAAATATTAATCCCATTTCAAGTATATAGTTTGTGGGTTCAACCCATATTTCTTTGAAAAAATCCCATCTACCCAAAATTTCAACAGCATTCCAGAATATGATTACTGTTGGAATAGCATAGCGAATAGCTGGAGCAATTTTGGTGATTTTCATCAATCTGATTATCAAATAAAGTGACCATAAAAGTGCACCAAAAAATACAGTATATGTGAAAGGATGATGATCTCCGAAAATAGTTTTATCATAAGCTAGCATTAATACAATATAAAAAGACCACATAATAAGTATAGTTTCCATGGCTGTAACAACAGCATAATTTTTAGTTTTGGCATCTGGTACAGATGGGATATTCATTCTAAACAAACGGCGAATCCAACGAAAAAAATTACATCGAGTTTGACCATTTAGTAAAAAATAAATAATAATTGAGATATTGAGCCCTATCGTTGAAGGCAATAACAGATATTCTGGTTTTGTTACGACTTCTCCATTCTCTAAAATTGGCATAATACTTAGATGTTCAGCAAAAAAAACAAAAGAGAATTCTACAAAACCTGTCCACATGAAAATACCAGCAAATAGACCTAAAAACGTCCTATGGGTATCATTTTTATCTTTTAAAGATATTAATAATGCAGCAAAGCCAAACAATCCAACTATTGTTGCTCCAATATATTGATTAGTTTCTCCCAGAAACAACTGCATTAGAATCATCATAGCATGGCCCAATGGCATTGTAAACAATACTATAATGAATGCCATTATCCCAATAAATGGTTTGCTTTTTAAATTCATAACGCCTCCTTCGTAAATAAAAAAATGACCTCTTAAGTTAATAAGAGGCCATAAATTATAAGTGTTTCTTTTTTTAAATTATTTAAATCTATAGTTATATGAGACCTTAAAGAAGAAACTTCGTTTCATTTGAATCAGGTCTTCACCAAAGACCATACTTCTTGTTCTATAATCAAATGAGATTTCCTTATTATATGTTGAACCATAACCTGCATAAATAACTGTGCCAGGAATATAAGTAAAACTTGCAAGAAAATCAGTTGTTAAGTATTTAACCATTGTATTATATTCAACGGTCGCTCTGATAAAAAGATATTTATTTAGTTGATATGTTGTTCTGTTTCTATAAATATTCATATCATAAACCTGTGAACCATCACTTTCTTTTTTAAAATCAGCTCTAATAATTCTAAAAGCAGAATAAAAAGAAGAACTAAAATTTAATTGAACTTCTGCAAAAATGCCTATATGGTCACCCTGATAAGAAGACTCTCTGGAACTCATTACGTAGTATGGTTTCTTTACAGATTCAAATGACATCATAAAACGAATAACTTTTGTAGGCTGACTCATAAAAAACCATCCAAAGCCATCATTTCTATATAATTTTCCAAGATAAGATTCATTGCCAAAAAGAGCGAAAATCTGTACAAATGAGTTCTTTATCATAAAAAGATTTATATTAGGACGGAAATGATATTCACCCTGTTCATCATACTTATCATATTGATAATAAGTTTTAGCAAAACCAGGCTGAATCATTTTTAAAAATTTATTTTTTATTACATATCTTTTTCCTGCTGTCATGCTAAGTGAAGTAACGCCATCTCTGTTCAAATGGCCATTTTGTAAACTAAAGTTTTTCGCTATATCATGAACGCCTACTTCAAAATTATAACTTCTTGTTGCATACTTATAATTTGCATCAATATTATATGCAGAATTAGTTTCTCCACCTTCCATATCTTTGTCAAAAGAATACAGGATATTTCCATTAAATGATGATCTTCTACTTAAATTATATTTTGTGTCGATACCAACGATTTGGTTATACCCTTCATTGAAAAATCTTGATGAATATAAACCACCAATATAACTACCTTTAGACAGCATTCTTTTGTATCTGATTATTCCATTATAGGCATTTACATCATATGGGTTATCTACCAAATTTTTAGGTGCTTCATCTGCAGTAAAAAGACCAATAAAAGTACCTTTTCCCCCAAGTTTACCAGTTAATTTAACTCCACCAATAGGATCAATTATTGCTCTTGTGTGTACAACTTTCTGAATACCACTTAACTCACCTTCACCTGCAATCTCAAACTTTTCGCTTCCTTCCATAAAAAATTGTCTTTTTTCAGAATAAAAATTTGCAGTTCGGAGATTGATATCAATCAAACTTGCATCAGCTTCAACCTGACTAAAATCAGGATTGTAAGTTGCATCTAATGTCAAAGTTGGTGAAAGTACAGCTTTTCCTGTCACACCAAAATCAATTTTTGAGGCTATATTTTCAAAATCCCCCTGATAACCATCTCTTTCATTAGCGTTCTGGTAAACAAGCGATGGTAGTATTTCATAAGTACGATTATAAGTTAATCCCTTATAGGTGACTTTACCAAACTGAGTGAGTAAAGCACCTTGTTCAGGGTCTAACTTAGGTGATGAAGCTTTTTGTGTACTGCCAATTAACTGCCTGATAAAAGCAACTCCCATTTCTACTTTTTTACCTGGTACATAACGAATTGTTTCATATGGAATAGCTATTTCTACAGAATATCCATAATCAGTTAATTTTCCTGCAGATTTCCATACAAAATCCTGTGATGCATCTGACTGTTGAATAAAACCTTTTGTCTCATCAGGAACAACACTTGAATTTTTTAAAACCATTAAATCACCTTGAACACCACGTGGATTAACTAAGAATCCATAAGCATTTTGCTTGTCATTATAAGTGTCCAGAAGAACACCAACATAATCTTCTGATTTAAAAATTGTATCTCTGGCTCTTAGTTTGGCTTCAACTTTACCTGGCTCATAACATTTGAAAGCAAAATATAGATGTTTTTTCCCATACGCAAGATAAACAATTGTTTTCTTGTCTAATACCTTATCAAAACCTGGATAATAGGTGTTGAATGTTGAATAATTTGGGGCTGTTGCCCAGACAGCTTCATTTAATTGGCCATCAACTTTAATTTTTTCTTTCGTTTTAAGTGCTTCAAATTGTGAATTACCATATACAAAAGTGCTTAACATTAGTAATACTAAAAATAATCTTTTAAATAACATTATTTTCCTCCTTTTAATTTATGCCTAAACTGAACAATATCACTCCGTTTAAGCTTATAATGTTGTAAATATTTATACTTCTTATCGTTTTTATAGTCTTATAAATTCTAATTATGTACATTAAATCTAAATAATCCCAAAACCGTGCAGGATTATAATCATAACTGCTATTGGTGTTAGGTATCTTATAGTGAATTTCCATGGGATATAGAAAATACTCATCTTTTTTAAACCATTAAATTCTTCATTACGAATCTTTTCTTTTATTACCCATGCAACAAAAATAGCGGTTAATAAACCTACAACAGGAAGCATATAGTTAGTAGTAATAAAATCAAAAATATCGAAAAAAGATTGATCCTTGCCCAAAAATGGTAATTTCCACTTGTCAACAGCAGATAAAAGTCCAACTAAATAAATAGCTCCTCCACCAAAAACTGTTGCTTTAGTTCTTGACCATTTTTTTTCATCAATAAAATAGGCAACCACTACTTCAAGTAAACTTATTGCTGTACTTAGGGCAGCAAAAGTAAGTAGTAAGAAAAAAGGTACAGAGACTAATTGTCCAGTTTCTTTAAAAAGATTAGGCAGGGTTTCAAAGATAAGCCCCGGTCCGGAACTTGTTGCACTACCATATTCAAAAACAATTGAAAAAATAGCAAGACCAGCAAAAAGAGCAATAACGGTGTCAAGAATTGAAACAATTATTGCAGCCTTTGGAATATCTGCATCTTTTTTAAGATAACTCCCGTATGTTATCATAGCACCCATTCCAAGTGAAAGGGTAAAGAATGCATGCCCAAGAGCCGATAATACACCTTCAGATGTCAGTTTTGAAAAGTCAGGTTTGAAAAGAAACTCAATCGCCTTAACTCCACCTGAAGTAAAAAACACCCCATAAATCGAAAGTCCAAGCAAGATTATTACTAAACCCGGCATTAATATCTTAGACCATTTTTCAATTCCCTGCTTGATCCCTTTAATAACTATTGCTATTGTTAATCCCATAAATATTGTATGCCACATTATTGACAGAGACGGACTTTCTTTCAGACTTGTAAATTGTGCTGCAATTTCCTGTTGTGAGCCTTTAAATCCAGCAATTGCTTTTAATACATAAGCCATTGACCAGCCAGCAACAACACTATAAAAAGAAAGTATTAAAAACGCCGCGGCAACACCTACAAAACCGGCATATCCCCAGAGTTTACTATCTTTATGTAATTCTTTAAAACTACTAATTGCATTTTTTTGACCCCTATGTCCAATCATCAATTCTGATATCATTATTGGAATACCAACAATAAGTATGCAGGCAAGATAAACTAAAACAAATGCTCCACCACCATATACACCTGTAATATATGGAAATTTCCAGATATTACCTAGGCCAACAGCAGAACCAGATGCTGCCAGAATAAATCCTAATTTTGTTCCCCATTTTGCTCTTAACATAATTAAATTCTCATTTTGTTTTTATTAGAATTCATTTACTTATGCAAAAAGGGCTTTAATAAGCATACCGTAAGGAACCATTAATCCAAAAATTATTGCAAAAGTAATAACTATGCTAAGAAACGATTGCCAAATTTTTATTTTAGTGTATCCTACCAAACCAAATAGAACAGAAAAATTAAATGTAAACCAGAATACAACTCCTATCATTGCAAATTTTGGTGGGAGAAAAAGTGGGATAATTAAAACTATAATGGATTTGAGAATAGTCCATATTATTGCTGAACCATACACTCTTAGTATTCCTGAAAAGGATGGTCTAACTTTAAAAATACGTATTACATATAACATGACAAATGCACTTAAAAATGTACCAATCAATAAACTTCCCATTTGTGCAATCGCCGCATTTGACCCAGTAATTCCCATTCTTCCAAGACCCGAAGAACCACCATTACCTTTGAAAAAAGCAATTACCACACCTAATAATACTGAAAAAGATATCAGTAATATTGCTGGAATAGTATTCTTTTCATTTTCAGCAACTTCACCAATTTCTGATGGACTGAATTTTAAACCTGCAAGTACCATACTTGCACTCTTTTTTTTATTTTCCATAATACCTCCTAATGTACATAATAATAAAGTTAAAAACTTAAACTTGTTAAACTATAAATTTTAAATTTAAGGTTTTTTTATAAAAAATTATACAAGCGTAATGTTTCATAATTGTTTTCACTATGTAACAGTTTGTAACTAATACATAATTTAGGTATTATTAAAAAAATAATAATAAAACCATAAATGTGTTGATTTTTTGTTTTCAGTATGCTACATTGCAGTATGATATTGACAAATTCAGGTTTTATACAAATCAAAAATCTTATCATCAATTTCACCATAGATTTTCAACAAAAATTAAGGTTTTCATTAAGACATAAGTTTATTTTTGTTTATGTCAAAAAAAAATAAAAAATTTAAAATTTAAAAGGAGGAAGTAACATGGATTTAATGCTCAATTTTGATGGACTGGTTCTTTTATTAACTGGTCTGCTTGCCATTTTCATGATATATCAATTTTTGACTTGGCAGAAAAAAGAAGAAACATCAGGTATATGGAATATTTATTATTCTGTAGGATTTTTAGTATTATTAGTTGCTGGATTATTATTAATCATTTTTGGTTGGGGAGCATTAGCAAATAATTTTGTTGCGGTTGTAGGCGGGTTAATTCCTTTTTCATTAGCAACAGGATTAATTTCTCGTTTTTACCCCAAGTATGAAAAAATGTACCTTATACTAATGGTTATTGGTTTAGTATTAATTACTGTTACGAGATATGGAAATATGGTTAGCTTAGGAAAAATTGTTTACCCTGTATTTCATGCAATAGCCGGTTTAACAATCTTCTTTATCCCAATTCTTGTTTGTAAAGGCAAAAAAGTTCAAAAAGGTTTTGGAATGGTAACAATAGGTGGTACTCTTATAGGGCTTGGAGGAATCGCTTTAGCTTTCTTAAAAGCTGGAAAACAATTATTGTTTTTCTCACAGGAATTTGTAATAATGATTTTAGCACCATTACTTTTCTTTATGACCCTGTTTTTTGCTTTAGGATTTATGAAAGGTAAAAACAAATAGTTAACACTTTGTTCAATAATCTAAAAAATGACTTGTAATATAAGTCATTTTTTAGATTAAAAGAAAGTGGCATATTATTGTTAGAGAATTAATAAAAAATTAGAATTTAAGTTTTTTATCTGTAATATACCAAGTTTTATATTACATCAATAACTTTATAAGTTTTAAACATTAAAAAAAACAATTATCTGTCTGTTTACATAATTGTTACATAAACGCAACAATTAAGAAATAGTGTTGTTGTAAAATCTTATATTATTATTTGCAAAAGGATGATTAAATTAATATTTAAGGAGGTATAAATGGAACTATCAACAAATCGTTTTGAATATGTATTTCGTTCAACAAAAGGGTTAACAATGTTGGCAATTGCTGTAGTGTCTTTGATTGCAGCTATTTGGGGTACGCTTTCCGGCCCAATGGTTGAATGGGGTGTAAGAGACCTGACGGTCAAATTATTAGGTATGAAAATGGAACATTTTCAGCGTGAAGGACGTATTGTTATGCTTTATCACTCTATTGCAATGGCAATATTGGCCATAGAGGTGTATTTTATCACATCAATTGTTCCTATGAAAAAATTTCAGCAGGTATATATAAATGCGACAATTACCATTGGATATATTTTGGCAACATTCTTTGGATTGCTTTTTGGGTATTTTGGACATGTTTATCTTTTTCACGGTATATTCTTAGTTGGTCAAACATTAGTGTTTTTTGCTGGTATATTATTAGCAACTGCCCTATGGCCATGGAAAAAAGAATATCGTCTAGCAAAAGACAGTGATTATGCTCACACAAAGTCCGGTTTAGACCTTGAACGTACTGCTTTTTTTACCATGACAGTGATGACATTGGTATCTTCTATATGGGGTGCTGTAACAGGTTCATATTGGGGTAATGGACAGGAAACTTTTCTGGCAGAAAATCTAATTCGTAATCCTCATAAAACTGTTTTAGAACATGCTGTTATTGGTCATTTACACATAATGCTCTCTTTAGTTGCTGTAGCATTGACACTGATTGTCGGTAGATGGATGGATTTCAAAGGCCTACTTCATAAATGGGCAATGTCTTTAATGATCTTTGGTTCAGTTATTCTTACTATGGGTGCATTAGGAATTGTCTGGGTTGAATGGGCACACTATATTATCTATGTAGGTTCAGTAGGTGTTATGATGTCAGCATTATTGTATGTTATATTCTCATGGAAAAAGTTAATTTATGACCGTATTACCGAATTAGATCTTAAAAACCCAAGTTTCTTGCAAAAATTTAAAGCTTTATTACACGATCCACTAAAATTCGGTTCAGGGTGGCAGATGGTATTTATGAATTTTACAGTCTCCGGTATTGGTATATTCATGGCTGTTAAATTAGATAAAATTTTCAGAATTTGGCCGGCAAGAGAAGAACGAATTACTTTAACTGGACACTGGCATATCCTCGCAGCAATCATAGCAACAATAATTATTATGTATTATGCAGATCTGTCAGGTATTAAAGGAAAGAAGCGCCAATGGTTTGGATGGGTCTTAATTATTGGTTCTGATATTGCATTTGCATCAGCTACAATCTATTCAATGAAGAGTCTTTTTATACCAGAGTATTCTGCTAAACCTGTGATTTCTATCACTATGATTTTGATGGATTTTGGTTTAGGAGCAGTTTTGATTTTATTGGCTATGCTAATGGGTTGGCGACTTTTTGATTTTTTCAAACAGGATGGATTATGGAAAAAAGAAGCACATAATCCAGAAGTTGACTTAGAACGCATTTATCCAGCTATACCCATAAAAGATGCTAATGTAGAACAGGAGGGAAAGAAATGAAAAAATTAAACTATATTTTATTATCTCTGCTAATAGTTTTTACGCTTGGTTGTTTCGATGACAAAGACCCAATAGTAAAAGAAATAGATTTTATTGAAACTGGAGTAAATTCAGATTCATGGGTTAAAATTCCAGCAGGTGAATTTTTAAAGGGACAACACCGTCACGAAACAATAATTAAAAAAGACTTTGAAATGATGCTAACACACGTAACTAATGAACAATATGCACGTTATTTAAATGAAGCTCTTGCTAAGGGAACAATCAAGGTCAATGAGAATCAAGTTATGGGATACTATAAAGGAGAACCATTTGATAAGTTTAAACATGAATTTGAAATCCCTGCTGGTGATAAAACATATTTGAATATAAAAGAACCGGGAATTCGTATAAAATTTGATGGAAAAAGTTTTACTACTGTAAAAGGTTACCAGAACCATCCTGTAACTTTTATAAGTTGGTTTGGAGCCAATGCTTATGCAGAATTCTATGGTTGGCGTTTACCAACAGAAAATGAATGGGAAAAGGCTGCACGTGGAACAGGTACCCGCACCTATCCATGGGGTGAAGAATTTTATAATAATATTGCCAATAATATTCATAGTAATGACTTATTTAAAAAAGTATTTGGTAGTGATATTACAACTACTCCTGTTGGTTTTTTTAATGGTAAAACATATAATGGATATGAAACCAGGGATAATAAAAGTCCTTATGGTTTATACGATATGGCCGGTAATGTATGGCAGTGGTGTGGTGATGATTATAAAGATTTGCATTATCGTTATTCACGTGGTGGTAGCCGTAGTAATTATGGATACGACCTATTTGTCTGGTCACGCAATAATGCAGGCCCGGAATTTCGCAGTATGTATTTTGGATTTCGCTGTGTAAGGGATATTTAGGAAACAATTATTAAATAGATGAGAAATTTTTTACATAAACTGAAGCTCTACCTACCTCTTATCAAAAGTGCACAGACAGGTCTTTTATTATTAACTGGGATTACCGGATATGTAAGTTCACATTGTCCGTTCATGAACTGGCAAACCTTTCTTGGCTTATCCGGCAGTCTTTTTTTAACAATAAGTGGAAGCACAATACTGAACATGGTATATGACAGAGACATTGATTCAAAAATGAAGCGTACAAAAAATCGCCCTCTGCCTTCAGGTAAACTAAATGTTAGCGAAGTATTGTTTTTGGGTTTAATTATTTCATTTGCAGGAATTGCATGGGCATTATATATGAATGTTCTGTTCGGACTGGTTGTTTTTGCTGGAATATTTATTGATGTAATTATTTATACTGTTTGGCTTAAACGCAAAACTGCTTGGGCAATTTTCTGGGGTGGTGTATCTGGTGGTATGCCTATTTTGGCTGGACGTGTTCTTGGAACCGGGGAAATTGATATAATCGGCATCTTATTTGCAGTTGCAATTTTGCTCTGGATTCCAACACATATTCTTACTTTTAGTATGCGTTATTTTGAAGATTATGAAAGAGCGGGTATTCCTACGATATCATCTGTATATGGCAATAAAAACACACAATTAATTATAGCTTTGTCAAGTTTTGGTGCTGCGTTATCCATAGGATTGGTTGCATTCTCTCTGGGACTTTCCTGGGGATATTTAAGGTTATTGACTGTGCTTGCTACAGGGATTATAGGCTTAGCCTTATTAAGTGTGTTTCGCCCATCCGAACAAATAAACTTTGGTTTGTTTAAGTATGCATCCATGTATATGTTTGGCTCAATGATCATGGTAATTTTAGGAACTATTAAGTGAGTAAAATTTCCATAATAAACAGAATAATATTCTTACTCACTGCTCATTTTGCCGGCTATATGGTCGTCAGCGGTATAGAAGCATATTCCAGGTTGACAATATTCTATTATACCATTGCCTTTGGTACGCTTTTACTTTCTTCTTTATTATTAATGCTGTTTGGATTCGAAATATTGAAAAATGATTTAATAATTATCTTTTCAATGTTTATCCCTGCCGGTTTATCTCTTGGACTGATATGTGAATATCTGCCTGATATATATTATATTTATCTTGCTATTAGCATTATTGGTATTCTGGCAGTAATAATTTCAAGGTTTTATATGTATGAAAGAACCAGAATAATTATGATTGCTATAGTACATGGTGTCTTTGGACTGACTTTATTTTTCCTGCCTTTTTTTCTTGTAATAAACGGTAAACAGGATAAATCAATTATTTTTATTAGTATTGGCAGTCTTATTATCAGCCTTGCAGGTTTATTACAAACTTTTTTAAAAACAGGTAAATCTATTATATTAGAGGAAAAATTTTATAAATTATTTCCTCTAATATTGCTTTCCGCAACAGCTTTTTTTGTTGCAGGCTTAGGAATATGAAAAATTATGTTAAAAAAACTAAAACCTGAAGTAAAACGAAAATGGTTAATAATGCTTTCTGGACTTATGTGGAGCGGTGTTGGAATATTACTTAATTGGATCGCTTCAAAATGGTTTCACACATTCAATATCTGGCAGACTGTGCTTGCTCTAACTACAGGCCCCTTATTAGGTTTTGCTATTGCATATTTTGGTTTTAGTAAACTTGCCAAACAAAATGCAAATCGTATCCTTGCATATCCTGAGAAAGTCTGCATTTTTGCTTTTCAGAGATGGCAAATGTACATTCTTATAGTTATTATGATGAGTATGGGTTTTTTTATGCGCTCAACATATCTTATTCCTAGATTTATGTTAGCACCAGTGTATATAGGAATAGGCTCTGCCTTATTTATATCAAGTTTTGTTTATTATAAACGCTTTTCTTCATTACAATAATCATTCAGACTGTTACATATTGTTACATGAGAAAAACAATTATGAAACATTATCAATGTATAATTTAAATTAAGAAGAGAGTATAATATGTGTCCAGAAGGAAGTTTAACAAAAAACAATAATAGTAGTAAAAATATAAACATAAAAATATTCAGACGGATCATTCAGACATTTTTTTTATTTCTTATCATATTTTCAATGATCAAATTTGATATATCCCGAGCAATGATGTCAATAATTATATTGATAGTATTATTAACTACTCTTTTTTTCCGTACTGTTTTCTGCGGTTGGGTCTGCCCTGCAGGTACAGTCTTTGTAATAATAAGAAGAATCGGCAAAATAATAGGAAAAATCCCTTTTATTAAACCAATAAACAAAATATATAAAAAATGGGTAAAAAATAATATAATTATATTAAATAAGATAGATAAATATGCCAGATATGTGAAACATTTTTTTCTTTTGTGGATATTACAGGCTGCAATTTTTCATTTTGTAACAATAAGTAGAAGCGGTGGACGTCGAATTGGAATAACAACTATAATATATATTATAATATTATTTCTTGGTCTTTTTATCGAAAGATCATTATGTAGATATGCCTGCCCATTGGGAGTTGTTATAGGTCTGGTTGGGAAATTAAGTCCAACAAAAATAGTTAGAGATGAAAATTTTTGTACTAATTGCAATATATGCTCTAAAAGCTGTCCTTTGAATATAGATGTAGCAAATAAAAAAAGCATTACAGACGCGGATTGTAATATTTGCATTAAATGCATTGATGATTGTCCAGTAGATGGTGCATTGAAATTGAAATTTACAGTGCCATTGAGTAGAAAAAACTCTAAAATAAATAAAGCTATAGAAAAACAAATAATTTAGTATAATTTTACATAAAAACAAGGAGAAGTGAATGGTTGATTTTAGTGAATTTAGAAAAAATGTTATTGGTATAGATAGAGAGTATGATTTTGTCTCTGGTAAAAAAAAGATTGTATATGCTGACTGGACTGCGAGCGGAAAGCTATATAAGAGCATTGAATCTTTTATTACAGATGAATTAGGACCTTTTGTTGCAAACACTCACACAGAAACTACAGTAACAGGTACAAGAATGACAAAGGCCTATCACCAAGCTCAGAAAATAATTAAAAATCACGTAAATGCTGACAATGACGATGTCCTCATATCAGCTGGTTTTGGCATGACTGCTGTAATAAATAAATTGCAGAGAATTATGGGACTCAGGGTTCCTGAACAATTTTGCGAACAAACAAATTGCAATCCAAAAGACAAACCTCTTGTAATAATCACCCATCTGGAACATCATTCTAACCAAACTACATGGAACGAATGTTATTGCGATGTTGAGATAATAAATAGAAAAGATGACGGTTTACCTGATTTGGAACATTTAGAAGAAATTTTGAAAAAGAATAAGAATCGTAAATTGAAAATTGGCTCCTTCTCTGCATGTTCAAATGTTACTGGCATTATTACACCATATTATGAAATGGCAAAATTAATGCACAAAAATGATGGTTTATGTTTCGTTGATTTTGCAGCATCAGCACCTTACGTGAAAATCGATATGCATCCTGATGATAAATTAAAAAAATTAGATGCAATATTTTTCTCTCCTCATAAATTCCTGGGAGGTCCAGGCTCATCTGGAATAATGGTTTTTGATAAATCAATTTATAAGAACAAAATCCCGGATCATCCTGGTGGAGGCACTGTTCTCTGGACTAATCCATGGGGTGAACAAGAATATTTTGAGAATATTGAAGTTCGTGAGGATGGTGGTACTCCAGGATTTTTACAGACTATCAAAGCATCTTTAGCGATTCTACTAAAAGAAAATATGGGAATAGAAAATATTTTAAAGAAAGAAGAGGCTCTAAAGGAGAGGCTAATAGACAAACTAAATATTAATCCTGCAATTCAGATACTTGAGCAAAAACAGATGAACAGGCTTGCAATTATTTCTTTTTATTCTATGGGGCTACATTATAATTTAATTGTTAAACTTCTTAATGACAGATTTGGGATACAGACAAGGGGTGGTTGCTCATGTGCAGGAACATACGGTCATATATTGATGAATGTTGACAGGAAAATGTCAAACAATATTACAAGCCTTATCCACAAGGGTGATCTAAGTGGCAAACCCGGTTGGGTTAGAATTTCACTTCACCCCATAATGACTTTTGATGAAATTGATTATATTGCAGAATCAGTAATTTCAGTAATTAATAATTATGAAGATTGGGAAAAAGACTATGAATTCTCATCAGAAACTGGTGAATTTTATTATAAAAACAATTCAAATAATAATTATGATCTAAGAATTGAATATCAAAAATATTCCAAGAAATCATAGCATATTTCCCTAATAACAATAATACCAATGTTACATAAAGATACAAAAGTAAAACAATTATGAAACAAAGAAATAGTATAATTTATTTTAGGTTCAATCAAAAAAGGAGAATAAAAATGAAAAAAAAATTAGTTTTAATGTCGTCTATGTTTTTACTTGTTTTGATGATCACAACAGGTTACAGCTTTGGCGAAGGTAAAGAATTAAAAGTCTGGCAAGTTCCAAACATCACTAATGCTGCAGAAGCATATTTTTCACCTGATGGAAAAACATTGATTGGTAATGTTCAAGCAAAAGGTGATAAGCATCACGGAGTTTATACTCTTAACATTGATGGCACTAACTTAACTAAGATCGAAAACAAAGGTAAGGGTGCATGTTCTTATTATCATCCAAACGGAAAAAGTGTTATATGGACTTCAACTAAAGATCATTTGAATTTGAAAGAAAAAGGGAATTATTCAGATCCTAATAATTATCCAAAAGGTGCTGAAATTTATACTTCAGATTTAAAAGGAAATAATGTCAAACGACTCACAAATAATTTATATTATGATGCTGAAGTAGGTTATTCGCCTGATGGTAAAACAATTCTATTTGCTAGAATGATTAATGGTATACAGGATCTTTGGACAATGAATCCAGATGGTAGCAATCAGAAACAGATCACTCATACTGCTGAATGGCAGGAGGGCGGTGCATTTATAATGGCTGATAATGAAACTATTATTTATAGAGCTTGGAAAAGATCTGATCAGGGAAAAAGAGGTTTACCAATGACGATTTTCACTATAAAGGTTGATGGAACAGGATTAAAACAGATTACTACTGATCCAGGAACTAACTGGGCACCGTTCCCAGCTCCAGATGGTAAACATTTTGTTTATATCAGAGTTCTACCACCTCATAATTATGAAATATTTCTAATGAACATGGAAACAAAAAAAAAGGTTCGTTTAACTTATGATAAGGGATTTGATGGCTTTCCTGTGATTTCTCCAGATGGCAAATTACTTTGTTTCTCTTCAAGTCGTAATAATAAGAAGGGTAATAGATCTTTAAAATGGTATCTAATGGACATATCCTCCTATAATTTGGGTAAAAAATAATACAAAAAAAGTTTCATTAAGTAACGATGTCAGGTTTCAGCCAAATATTATAATAAATTATAATATTTGGTTGAGCTTGTCTCAAATATTATGTCGTTTAATTCAAAATCCCTTTTTATAGAATTCTTATAATTATTATGGTAGTATCAAACCTTGAAGGAGAATAAAAAATTATGAAAACAACCATAATATTAGGTGCAGCATTTATCACGATAGCAGTAATTATTTATACAATTACAATTATTTTTGAAATTAAACAATCCAAAATTAGCAAAGGAATGTTCCGCTTGTTTATACTAGCTGTGGCATTTGATTTTTTAGCAACAACATGTATGTTTATAGCTGCAGGTAGATTAGTTTTAAATACTCATGGAGCCTTAGGCTTTACAGCATTATTTCTCATGTTAATAAAACTAATATACGTCTCACGTTTCAATATAAAACATGGTCATGGGACTAAACTTCCAAAAAATATCCAAATTGTTTCATTATTTATATATATATATTGGATTATAGCTTATGTAAATGGACTTCTTACAGCTATGCATTAAGCACCTAATTTTGGAATTAATTTATATATCATACTTACAAGATTGTCGTTTTCCGGTGATCTTAATAGGGTATTTTGTATCATTTTAAACTCATCAATTATTAATGATTTATGCTCTGACTTAGCAAATTCAAAGCTATCAAAAAAGAATATAAAATTTATTATATCTTCCTGTCCTGCTTCCTCCATCATCTTCAAGATGTAATTTAATAACTGCTCCAATAATAAACCATCAAAGGTGTTTTTTTCCTGTAAAGAAATTAACATTAATA
>JAOZTV010000523.1 GCA_029939015.1 Candidatus Aminicenantota bacterium | reverse complement strand
TTGTCAGGTAACAACAGATCATTTAGTGTCTCTCGGTGCAAGAGAGATATCAAGAAATGAATTTCTGAAACTTATTATCAATAACCATTCCTTAGATAAGGTAGAGATAATAGGTAAGGGATAAGGGGGCAAAAAAAAGGGACAAGGGAGAAAGGTAAAGGGATAAGAAAGCATAAAACTTTTAGTAAATCAAGTTCTTCCCTGTCCACTGTTTTTATTGTTTTTTCTTTTTATTCTCTATTAATTCTATGGCTATTCTTGCGACCTGGTCAAGGTCGGGTTTTGAAACCTGAATGTTTGCTCCTACAGATTCTCCCTTATGTCTTAGCTCATTTGTAATAATGGATGAATACAGGATTACTGGTAATTTTCCGGATATAGGGTCTTCTTTTACGTTTTTTGTAAAGGTAAAACCATCCATTTGAGGCATTTCTATGTCAGATATTACTATGTGAACATATTCAGTAATGTCTTTGTTTTCTTTCTCTGCCAATGCTATTTTACTCTTTAGATATTTTAGAGCAAGAGCACCATTTTGCTCTAAATGAACCTCCATATTTGAATCTTCTATGTTTTTCTTTATCATCATTCCTATTGACGGTGAGTCCTCAGCAATAAGGACTTTATATTTTTTGTCCGCCTTAACTGTTGATTGCATCATGTTTTTTGTGGTTTCGGGGTTAAGTGAAGCAATAATATGTTCAAGGTCAATTAGTTGAGTAATATGATCATCAATAAAGACCACTCCAACTATAGATTGTATTCCCAGACTATTTGTGTATTTGTCAGGTGACATAACTTCTTCCCATCCTACTCTATGGATACTTGTTACACCTGAAACAATAAAACCTGTTACAGATTTACTGAATTCAGTCACTATAATTAAGTCTTCCCCATTCTCAGATTTATTCATTTCAAGCCATTTACTGATATCTATTAAAGGGAGTATTAATTCACGAAGTGGAATAGTTCCTCTGAAACAGGGGTTATTTGATGATTTTGTAAATGTTAAACCTTTTGTTTCTATGACTTCACGTACCTTAGCAACATTGACACCAAAATGATTCTTTACCAATTCAGTTCCTACCAATGTTTCAATATAGAATTCAAGTATTTCAAGCTCATTTGTACCGGTTTCAAGAAGAATCCTGCTTTTGTCTTTTCCTCCTAATAATGTATCCATAACATCTGAATAGTTGTTTTTAGCCATTAATCCTCCTTAAAGAAAACTGCATAGGATATATATACATTAAAAATATTTTTTTTTCCACCTTTTGTCTTATTAATCTTTCCCAATAATAAATTTAACAGTATTTTTTTTTATATCTTCATTCTTCCATTCTTCTACTTTGTCTAAAATAATATCTAAACCTTTTTTGGTATTCTCCTCTAAAATTATTTTAACTTCTTGACAGTCCTTATAAAGGATTAATTTTAAAGTTTTTTCGTTCTCCATATTTTTCAGATAGTCTCCTGTACATCTGGGTGTAAGTTCCAACACTATTAAGCGTGAGGTGCATTTCTCTGTAGCGTGCCCCGCAGGGAGCCTGGAAAGCCCAGGCGACTGAGGACTGGAGTAAAAAATTGAGCACAATTTTTTACGTTAGCGAAAGAGATATCACCGGAAGCGACCTTAAAAGTGCCCAAGGACTTATATCCAACACTAATTAGATATTTGCCTACTCTTTATTCATTTCTTTTACGGCAACGAGTTCTTCGGTTGTAAATATTTTTTCTATATCCAGTACTATTACAAATT
>JAOZTV010000189.1 GCA_029939015.1 Candidatus Aminicenantota bacterium | reverse complement strand
GTATGGTTGATGTTGCAAAATTCTTTATGGATTTTATTCAAAGAGAAAGTTGTGGGAAATGTATTCCTTGTAGAGAAGGCACTAGAAGAATGTTGGAAATTTTAGAATCAATAACAAGAAGTAGAGCGAGTGAAAGTAAATTCGAAGCATTAAACAGGTTTCAGGGGATTTTACAGATTGAAAAACTTGCAGAAACTATACAGGACACAAGTCTTTGTGGCTTAGGACAGTCAGCCCCAAACCCAATACTGAGTACTCTGAGATGGTTTAGACACGAATATGAGGCTCATATTTTTGAAAGAAAATGCCCTGCTGGAGCTTGTAAGGAATTATTAACATATACAATAGATTTAGATAAATGTGTGGGCTGTACTCTATGTATGAAAAAATGTCCATCTGATGCAATTATTGGAAAGGTAAAAACACCTCATTTTGTAGTTGAAGATAAATGTATAAAATGTGGTCAATGTTTTACAGTTTGTAAGTTTAAGGCTGTAATAGTCAGCTAACAGGAGAGTAAAATGGTCAGAATAGAAGTTAACGGAAAAGAATTAGAAGTAAATAATAACGAGACAATATTGTCTGCTGTGAGAAAAAATGGAATTGAAATTCCTACTCTCTGTTATATGGATGATTTGAAACCAACTGGTGCATGCAGACTCTGTGTTGTTGAAGTTGAGGGATTCAAACCACTTGTGCCAAGCTGTTCATATCCTGTTTCTGAAGGTATGAAAATTCAGACACATTCGCCAAGAGCAAGGGCTGCAAGAAAGACAATAATCGAATTGCTTCTTGCAAACCACCCGGATGATTGCCTATACTGTGACAGAAACGCTAATTGTGAATTAAGTAAGCTTGCATACGATTATGGCGTTAGAAATAGAAGATTTACAGGAGAGAGAAACCATCATAGCCTTGATATTTCAAGTCCTTCAATTGTTAGAGACCCTGAAAAATGTATCCTCTGTGGAAAATGCGTTAGGGTTTGTGAAGAAATTCAGGCTGTTGCAGCAATTGATTTTTCAGGCAGAGGTTGTAATACAAAGATTTCCTGTGCATTTGACGAGAGCATTAATGTTTCCTCCTGTGTTAATTGTGGGCAATGTATTCTGGTCTGCCCAACAGGTGCATTAAGAGAGCAGGATCATATAAAACAGGTCGTTGATGCATTAAATGACCCGAACAAACACGTCGTTTTTCAACATGCACCATCAATTTCAGTAACTCTTGCTGAAGAGTTTAATCAAAGCCCGGGTAAAGATATTTGTGGAATAATGACAGCTGCTTTGAGAAAAATGGGAGCAGACAGTGTTTTTGATACTTCTTTTTCAGCTGATTTGACAATTATGGAAGAGGCATCAGAGTTAATTGAGAGAATTAAAAATGGAGGAAAACTTCCAATGATGACAACCTGTTCTCCCGGCTGGATTAAGTTTGTGGAACAATTCTATCCTGAATTTATTGGAAATCTATCTTCTTGTAAAAGTCCACAACAGATGCTTGGAGCAGTAATTAAAAACTATTATGCAAAAAAAGAGGGAATAGACCCTAAGACAATATATAGTGTTGGACTTATGCCTTGTACAGCTAAGAAATTTGAAGCTGAAAGACCTGAAATGAAGGTTGATGGTGTTGCAGACCTTGATGCTGTACTAACAACAAGAGAAATTGCAAAGATGATAAAGAGATTTGGGATTGACTTAAATACATTAGAGCCTGAAGCAGCAGATATTCCATTTGGAAGCAGAAGTACAGCTGGAAAATTATTTGGAGCAACTGGTGGAGTAATGGAAGCTGCAATTAGAACAGCCTATCATATGTTGACTGGTGAAGATATGAAAGATATGAAGATAGGTCAATTAAGGGGAACAGAGGGTATTAAGGAAGCTCAATTAAAAATTGGGAATCTTACTCTTGGAGTTGCTGCTGTAAGCGGTCTTGCTAATGCCAGGAAACTTCTTGAACAGATAAAAAATGGGAGAGATGATATTCACTTTATTGAGGTTATGACCTGTCCGGGCGGTTGTATTGCAGGTGGAGGTCAACCAATTAATTCAAATCCTGAAAAAATAGCATTAAGAATGAAGACACTTTATAATATAGATAAGAGTGAAAAAGTAAGAACTTCTTATGACAATATTGCAGTTAAAGAACTTTATAAAGATTTTTTAATTAAACCTTTAAGCCCACTCAGTCATAAATTACTTCATACAAAATTTAAAGAAAGGAACGTTTTATAAGGGAGCTCAGTATGAAGCAAAGTCTTAAAGAACCTCTTATAAGAACCATTAAAGAAAAATGCAAGGTCTGTTACACCTGTGTAAGAGAATGTCCTGCAAAGGCAATCAGAATATCAGGTGGACAGGCTGAGGTAATTGAGGACAGATGTATTGGTTGTGGAATTTGTGTTAAGGTATGCAGTCAGGGTGCAAAAATTGTAAGAAATTCAATTTCAATGGTCGAAGATGTTTTAAAATCTAAATCTGGAAAAATTGTATGCATTGCCCCAAGTTTTCCAGCTGAATTTATTGATATAAAACCTGAAATACTTGTTGGCGTTCTTAGAGAATTAGGATTTGATAAGGTAGTTGAGGTGGCATTTGGAGCTGACCTTATTGCAAAAAAATATTTTGATATGATTGCAGAAGAAAAGGACGACATCAGGCATATTGCAACAACTTGTCCGGCTATTGTTTCTTATGTTGAAAAATATCATCCCTCTCTGGTTAGAAATCTTGCAGGTTTAGTCTCTCCTATGATTGCAACAGCAAGGGTTATTAATCAATATTACGGTAAGAATAAAATAGTATTTATCGGACCATGTCTTGCAAAAAAGGATGAAGCAATAAGTAAAAACTTAGAAAATGAAATAGATGCAGTAATAACATTTAGAGAGTTAAGAGAATTAATTAAGATTAAAAAAATTGATATAAATAAGGTTGAGGAATATGATTTTGACCCTCCACATGCAGGCAAAGGAAATTTGTTTGCAATTGAAAAGGGAATGCTTGAAGCAGCAGAACTAAAAGAAGACCTTATGACTAATGAGATAGTTGCAATTGATGGGGCAAAAAACTTTGTTCAGGCTATTAAGGAATTTGAAAAAGGAGCATTAAACGCCAAACTGCTTGAAGTTTTATGCTGCAATGGCTGTATAATGGGCTCTGGAATGACTTGTTCAACAACACATTTTGCTAGAAGAACAGAGGTTGGCAAATATGCAAAACAAAGAACGGATAGCCTTGATATACAGGAATGGGATAAAAACATTGAAAAACTTGAATATTTAGATTTACAAAGAACATTTAAGGTTGACGACCATAGACTTCCAGCACCATCCAAAGATGAATTAAAGCAAATATTTTCAGGAATGGGCAAAAATGAACCACAGGATGAACTTAATTGTGGAGCATGTGGATATGACACCTGCATCGACCATGCAATTGCAATTCATAAGGGACTTGCCGAAAATGAAATGTGTCTCCCTTTTACAATTGATACTTTAAAGGAAACTGCAAAAGAACTTTCTGTATCTTATGAACAATTAGTAAGTACAAAAAACGCTCTGGTTCAGGCAGAAAAACTTGCAGGGATGGGACAACTTGCTGCAGGTATAGCTCATGAAGTAAATAACCCTCTTGGAGTAGTCCTACTTTATGCAAATTTGCTTTACGAGGAATGTCCTGATGACAGCTCAATGAAAGAAGACTTGAAAATGATAGTTGATCAGGGTGACAGGGCAAAAAAAATTGTAAGTGGTCTTCTGAATTTTTCAAGGAAGAATAAAGTTAGCTTGACCCCTATTAATATTAAGGAACTTATAGATAAGAGTTTGAAAGGAATTATTAAGCCAGCAAATATTTCAATAGATGTTACTCATAAAAAAGATGATATGGTAAATATTGATCTTGACCAGATGATACAGGTAATGTTAAATCTTATAACAAATGCAATTGAAGCAATGCCAAATGGTGGCAATATTAATATTATAACTGATAAAACAGACGATAAAACAATAATAGTAGTTCGTGATAGTGGAACGGGTATTGATGAAAAAAAAATAAAAAAAGTATTTGAACCGTTTTTTACAACAAAACAAATAGGTAAGGGCACAGGACTTGGACTGGCAGTAAGTTATGGCATTATTAAAATGCATAAAGGCTGTATAACTATATCAAGCAATTCAGACACCCAAAAAGGAAAAACTTTTACAGAGTTTACGGTTTCTTTACCACATATGAAGGAGGAATAAAATGGAAGAAAAAACAATTTTAATAGCTGATGATGATATGGATCTTTTAGAACAGACAACAGCAGTAGTAGAAGGTGCTGGTTATAAAACAATCACAGCAGATAGTGAAAAATCTGCAATGGAAATTTTGGAAAATACCCAACCTGATCTTGCAATTTTTGATTTGATGATGGAGAACATGGATAGTGGTTTTATTCTAAGCAGAAAGGTTAAAGAAATAAATCACAAAATACCAGTAATAATTGTAACAGCTGTAACAAGTGAAACAGGTCTTCATTTTGAAACCGATAATACGAAGAGCAGTTGGATAAAGGCTGATGCAATAATTAATAAGGGAATCAGGTACGAGCAATTATTATCAAAGATAGAAGACCTGCTTAAATAGTAAAACATTATGGAATCGATTAAAGTATTGATAGTTGACGATGAACCGGGCATGAGGCTTGGAACTCAGAGGGTATTAAAAAAACATAAAATTGATGTAGATATTGAAAGTGAATATCAGGGATTAGAACTTATAATTGATTTAGCTGAATCTGGTGAGGAAGCAAGAGAAAAAATATTAGCAGATAAACCTGATATTATGATTCTTGATCATAAGCTCCCTGGAATACAGGGTGTTGATTTACTTGATGAATTAAAAACTGACAAAACCGATATTCATACAATTATGGTAACAGCTTATGCTTCTATTGAAGTTGCAATAAGTGCAACCAAGAGAGGAGCCTTTGATTTTCTTGCAAAGCCATTTACACCTGATGAACTAAAACATACATTCAATAAGGCAGTTAAACATCTTGTCTTAAAATGGAAGGCAGATAAACTTGCAGAAGAAAAAAAACAGATTAGATTTGAGTTTATTTCTGTACTTGCTCATGAATTAAAATCACCACTTGCGGCAGTTGAAGGATATTTAAGAATAATTGATAAGCGAATGGCAGGAGATGAACTTTCCGGCTATGACAAGATGATAAAGCGTTCAATGACCAGGCTTGAGGGAATGAGAAAAATGATTTTTGACATTCTTGATTTAACAAGAATTGAATCCGGCAAGATGAAAAGAGAATTAAAACAAGTTGATATTATAGAAGTTTTGAAAGATTCTATAGATAGTGTAAGTCCTGATGCTGATCAAAGAGGTATTCATATCCACTTGAACAGGGAAGAGCCTTTATTCATAGATGGAGATCAGACTGAATTGGAAATTATTAGTAATAATTTTATGACCAATGGTGTTAAATATAATAAAGATAATGGAAGTCTGAATATAAATTTAAAAGAAGCTGACGATTTTATTATAATAGATTTCATTGATACTGGAATCGGAATGACAGAAGAAAACAAGAACAGGCTTTTTGGTGAGTTTGTAAGAATTAAAAGTGATGAGACAAAAAACATTACTGGAAGTGGTTTAGGTTTATCAATTGTAAAAAAATTAGTTGGTTTTTATAATGGAAGTGTAGAAGTAAAAACTGTCTTAGGTGAAGGTTCGGTTTTTAGTGTTAAATTAAAAAAAGGAGATAATAATGGATAAGAAAATTTTATTAGTTGACGACGATTATGATGTAAGAGAGTATATGAGAGTAATTTTAGAAACAAAGAATTATAAAACATTGCAGGCAGAGAACATAAGAGATGCTGAAGGTATTATTAAGAACGAAAACATAGATTTGATTATACTTGACGTTATGATGGAAAAAGACAGTGATGGATTTACTTTTGCACAAAAAATTAAAAGTGATGACAAATATAAATCTATTCCAATTATTATGGTTACATCAGTAAATGAAAAAACAGGATTCAAATTTGACAAAGACTCAGATGGTGCATTCTTACCGGTTGATGCATTTATTGAAAAACCAGTTAATGCTGAAAAAATACTTACTGAAATAGATAAGCTTATAAATTAATTCAACCTTAATTGAGTGGTTGTTTTGGATGAAGAGGTTAAGAGTGTTGTTGCCAGAAGGTTTTACAAAAACCGCAGGTGTACTAATAAGTACATCGAGGATTTTTGTGAAGCCTTATGGTGCAACAG
>JAOZTV010000188.1 GCA_029939015.1 Candidatus Aminicenantota bacterium | reverse complement strand
ATATTTACAAAAAAACAAATGTAAATAGACGAATCCAATTAGTGAATTTAATTACAAAATATAAAAAATAAGGTTAAGCTAATAATTTACTTAAACAAAGACAATATCATTGCTGATGATGCATTTGCCTGAGCAATTGTCGCCATACTTGATTCAAGTATTATCTTATTGCTTGTAAATTTACCGATTTCAGAGGCCATATTTGTGTCTCTTATTGCTGACTCTGCAGCTAATAAATTTTGGCTTTGAATTTGAATTATTCCTATTGAATTTTCAATTCTATTACTCTGGGCTCCAACAGTTCCTCTCCATTTTGATACATCACTTACTGCATTTTTTAATAGAGACAGAGCATCTTTTGCATCAGCAACAGTTGATATACTTGTGTTTGCGAGTCCCATAGCTTCAGTTCCTGCACCTTCTGAACCACCAATTGAAAGGTTAATTGAGGATTGAATATTTGTATCACCAACAAAGAGTTCTTTATTTACAGGTGAATCATTTGATAGTAGAAGCTCACCTTTAAAATTTGTAGTATCTACAACCCTGTCAATTTCTTTCATTATTTCCTGATATTCCATATTGATGATTTCTCGCTCTGAATCTCCGATAGTTTCTGAAGCTGCTTGAGTAGCCAGAGTTGTTGCACGATTTAACATATTTCCCATTTGCGAGAATGCACCGTCGGCTATCTGTGCAATACCAAGTCCATCGTTTGCATTCCTAGTTGCCTGTGACAGGGCATTATAATCGGCCCTTAATCCATTAGCAATCATCAGCCCAGCTGCATCATCACCTGCATTATTTATTCTCGAACCAGAGGAAAGATGTCCAAGGTTACTTCCTAATTTATTTCCTGCAAACATTGCGTTTCTTTGGGCATTTGCTGAACCAAAATTATTTAAAACTGAAAATATACTTCCTGTCATTTTTGCCTCCAATACTAATATAGTATATTTTTCTTAAAAATTCAACATAAAACGCAAATAATTATAGAAAATCATTGATTTAATTTTATATTTAATGTATAAATAGCTTTACAAAATGAAAAATAATGAAAAAACTACCAGTCTTTTTAATAAAGTTGATATGGCAAATTTATTCTGGAAAGAAAAATCTCTTGTTAAATTAATTGAGTATTCTAAGGATTTACTTAAATCAGGTGAAATAAAAGATTATTTTAAAAATATTTTAAAATTTCTATCAGATGATTTATTTGGTTATAAAAAAATCCAAATTTTTAGATTAGACTTAAATATTAATAAATTAGAATTACTAAATTCAAATATTCAATTAGATAAGAAAAATAAAATTACTAAAACAAAATTAAAAAAAATTAAAAACAAACAAATATTTGTTGAAAATAATACATTGTTTATGATTAGCTCGTATTCAAATGAATTTTACTTTCTTATAGTTGAGAAAGAAGATACTTTAATAAGTTTTTTTAAAGAAGAAATTTCTTTTTTTAAACTTTTAAAAACTTTAACAGACAGCTTTTATAAATTGATAAAAACCTCAACCATGCTCCATAATAAAATTGTAGAAATTAGTAGTATTAAAGTTTCTAATGAGATAATGAATGATTTAAGAGAGGGCAAAACATTATTAAAAGATGCCTGTTTGAAACTATACTCATCGCTTTCAATGGAGGGTGTTATTCTTTTTACACCAATTACAGACGATAAATATAAGATAGAATTAAAAAAAGGAATAAAAATTAAAAACTGGGATAAATATATGGAATTTATCGCCGAGAATGAAAATGAAGCATTAAACTGGCAAACATTTTATCTTATTGATTCTAGATATAATATATTTGGTATAGTTGGTTTTAAAATGTCAAGACTTGATGATATTGTAAATAAGATTCAACAGGATGTTTTAGATGCAATAATACCGCAAATGATTTCTATACTTAGTGAAAGGAAATCTTACCTTGAAGCAAATACTGATGTTTTAACAAATCTATATAATAGAAGGTTTGTTAATCGAGAATTAAATGATTTTATGAACGTAATAAAAAAGAATAAAAGATTTAGACTTACTGTACTTATGATAGATATTGACCACTTTAAAAAAATTAATGATGTTTATGGTCATGATGCTGGTGATAAGGTTCTTATAAAAATTGCAGAAATCTTAAAACAAAGTGTTAGAGATTTAGATGTTGTAAGTAGGTATGGTGGAGAAGAATTTTTAGTATTGGTACAAGGTGATATTGAAATAGCTATAATAATTGCAGAAAGAATTAGAATTACTATTAAGGAATTAAGCTTAAATTATAAAAATAAAATATTAAAAAATACAGTTTCAATTGGAATGTCTGAATTTACACAGTCAATGGACGTTGAAGATGTTTTATTGTTTGCAGACAGTATGCTTTATAAGGCTAAAAATTCAGGAAGAGATAAAATAGTTGGTTAAAACACAAATTCTATTGACAAAACTTTAAAAACATCATATAAAGGTAATCTTGGGGGTTACTTATATAAATGAAGGTTTCAGCAAAATTAAGATATACAGTTAGAACATTATGTGAAATAGGCAATACTGCTGATAATCCATTATCTTTGTCAAAAATTGAAAAAAAACAAAAAATTTCAGGAAAATATTTAAAACAAATTTTACAACCTTTAGAAAAAAAAGGAATTATTGGAAGTATCAGAGGCAAAAATGGTGGTTATTATTTAAAAAGAAATTTAAAAAATATAAGTTTATATGAAGTGGTTGAGTGCCTTAATGAAAATACAACAATTTCACCCTGTCTTCATAATGGACTATGTAATTTTGAAAGAAAAGATTATTGTGGTTCTCATGGGAAATGGAATGATTTACAAAAACTAATTAATGATTATTATAAAAATACATTTATTATTGATTTTAAAGATGAAATTTAAAGAATTGGTATTGACTAATTATAAAATAAATACTATAATATTATCATAGGTAAGTAAGTTGGTTACCTATGGATTTGGAGGATAAAATGAATATAAATAATTATTTTGATTATAACGCAACTACACCTACTGATGCAAGAGTATTTGAAGCTATGGAGGATTTTTATAAAGAAAAATTCCATAATCCTTCCTCTTTTTATAGAGAAGCTGGAGTTGTTGCAAATGAAATAGAAAATGCCAGAGAAAATATTGCAAAACTTATCAATTGCAAACCTGATGAAATATTTTTTACAGGAAGTGGAACAGAATCTGATAATCTTGCAATTATTGGAACTGTTAGGAAATTAAAAGATAAGGGAAATCATATAATAACAAGTAAGATTGAACATCCTGCAGTATTAGAATCGTGTAAATATTTAGAAAAAAATGGTTTTGAAGTAACATACCTTACTGTTGACAGAGATGGCTTAATTAATTTAGAAGATTTAAAAAAAGCGATTAAGTCTTCAACCTTATTGATTTCAATTATGTTTGCAAATAATGAGATAGGTGTTATTCAGCCCATAAAAGAAATAGCTGACATTGCAAAAAATAACAAAATATTATTTCATACCGATGCTGTACAAGCTGTAGGAAAGTTGAAAATTGATGTTAAAGATTTAGGTGTGGATTTATTAAGTCTATCTTCTCATAAAATATATGGAGTAAAGGGGATTGGTGTTTTATATAAAAAAAAAGGACTAAGAATTGAACCTCTTATATTTGGCGGTGGTCACGAAAATGGATTAAGAGCTGGAACAGAAAATGTTGCTGGAATTATAGGTACAGGGAAGGCAGCAGAAATTGCAATGGAAGAAATGGAAACTGAGGAGTTAAGAATAAAACCTTTAAGAGAAAAAATTATTAAAGAATTATTTGAAAAAATTCCTGAATTAATATTGAATAGTAGTGCTACTAATTGTTTGTATAATACAATAAATATTTCTATAAAGCATATTGAAGGTGAGGCAATCTTGGCATTACTTGATGCACATGGCATGTCATTTTCATCTGGGTCAGCCTGTTCTTCTAAATCTTTAGATCCATCTCATGTTCTCCTTGCTATAGGTTTGGAGCATGCAGAGGCACATGGAAGTTTGAGGATAAGTCTTGGCAAATATAGTACTGAAGAAGGGGTAAATAAATTAATTGAAGTATTGCCTCCTGTAGTTGAGAGATTGAGAAGTATGTCACCTTTTTGGAATAAAGGTTAGAGAGAGAAAAATAGGAGAATATTATGAGATATAGTGCAAAGGTAATGGAACATTTTCAAAATACAAAAAATTATGGAAAGATAGATAATGCAAACGGCATTGGAAAAGTTGGTAATACAAAATGTGGTGATGTTATGTGGATCTATCTAAAGATTGAAGATGAAATAATATCTGATGCTAAATTTGAGACTTTTGGTTGTGTTGCAGCTATTGCGACAAGCTCAATGGCAGTTGATATGATTAAAGGTATAAAAATTAGTGAAGCACTTGAATTGTCCAATAAAGCTGTTACAGAAGCTCTTGATGGACTACCAAAAGAAAAGCATCATTGTTCGGTTTTAGCAGAAGAGGGCATTCAGGCTGCAATTAAAGATTATTATTCAAAGACCACTAAATAATGTTAGAACTTTTTTTTAAATTTCTTAAAGAAACAATGGGACTTTTTTTAGAAATGAGTCCGTATTTGATTTTGGGCTTCTTTTTTACTGGTTTACTACATATATTTATTAGTGAAAAATATATTAAAAAACATTTTTCTACCAATGGTTTTAGCTCAATTTTTAAAGCTGCTTTTTTTGGTGTACCATTACCGGTTTGTTCATGTGGTGTAATTCCAATTGCAGAATCAATTAGAAAGGATGGTGCTTCAAAGAGTTCAACAATGGCGTTTCTAGTTTCAACACCATCAAGTGGAGTTGATTCAATTTTTGCAACTTATGCACTTCTTGGACCACTATACGCAATTATTCGACCAATAGCCTCTTTATTTTCTGGAATAGTAATTGGAATAGTAACTTTTTTTGCAGATGAAAAACATAATAGTAATACTATTAAAAAAAATAATTTAGAGGAAAGGGGAGATACTCCAAAAAGAACAATTAAAGATGGAATTAAATATGGATTTAAAGTTATTCCATCAGATATTGCCAAATGGTTGATTATTGGTGTTATTGTTGGGGGAATGATATCTGCTTTAGTGCCAGAGGATTTTGGAACCAGATATCTTGATAGCCCAATTTTAAATTATTTAATGATATTGTTAGTATCAATTCCTCTATATGTATGTGCTACCGGTTCAATCCCAATTGCAGTTTCTTTACTTACAAAAGGTGTTCTGCCTGGAGCAGCATTAGCTTTTTTAATTGCAGGCCCAGCAACAAATACTGTTACAATTTCATTTGTACTTAAAAGAATGGGGAAAAAAATTGCTTTTTTATATGTTTCTACAATAATGCTGGTTTCAATATTGTTTGGCGTTTTATTTGATTTGATAATTTTAAAAACAGGTGTCAATCTTAGTTTAGTAATGAAACATAGTCATAGTGAGCTTGATTTATTTAAAATCATCTCAGGAATAGTATTACTTTTCATCTTGGTTAATAGTAAATTTAATTTATGGGGATTTAAAATGAATAAAAAGAATATGTATTCAATTAAAGTTTCAGATATGACCTGTCAGCATTGTAAAATGAAGATAGAAGGTGTTGTAAATAGAATTGAAGGTATAGAAAAGTTTAGTATTGATTTAAAAAATAAAGAAGTGTTGATAGATACAGATAAAGTTAAAAAAGACATTATAATAAAAAAAATCAAAGAAGCAGGTTATAGTCCAGAATAAAAAACTTGAAAAAGTTTTTTGTTTTATATATAATATTGGTATGAAAAAAAAGTGTATTAATTGTGGTAATTTAAATTTATCCAGTTCGAATTTTTGTAATAATTGTGGTAGTAGAATGAATATTGTTAACCCTGAAGAGCTTATTGGAGAAGATGTTTTCCACTTTGATAATACAATAAAAATTGATTCTGATATTAATTATGATGGTGATACAATAACAATAAGATTATTTAAAATACTCTCAATTGTCAATAATTTCAAATTTAAAGATAAGGAATATGATAATGTTAAAATAAATTGGTTTGTAGTTGAAAGGGAAAAACCAATCATACCTTACGAAAAGGTAATAATGCTTTATTCAAGAATGTCAGGTATAGAGAAAACAAATATTACTCAATATATAGATGAAAAATTCACTTTAAGAGAGGGAAGATTACTTGAAAAATATATTGAGAATACTCCTGATATAAAAACTGTATTTGAAGATATACATATTCCTATTATTGAAAATGTTAGAAGTTTTGCTAATA
>JAOZTV010000012.1 GCA_029939015.1 Candidatus Aminicenantota bacterium | reverse complement strand
TGACAATTAAATCACCTATAACAGGCTTATTAAGTTTGATAGATCTTAAATTAGGAGAATCCTATTCTCCAGGGAGACGATTAGGGCAGGTTGATGTTCAGAATAGTTTTAAAGTAAGAGCAGATATAAGTGAACACTACATTTCCAGAGTTGAAATAGGTAGAAAGGGATGGTTTAAATATTCGAACAAAGATTATAAGTTAGAATCAGCAATGATCTATCCAGAAGTTACCGAGGGAGTGTTTAAAGTTGATTTTAATTTCCTTGGAAAAAAACCCGAAGGTGTCAGACGAGGACAATCATTTCATATAAATTTTGAATTAGGCGATTTGAACGAAGCTGTTTTAGTCTCCAGAGGACCATTTTATAATAAAACAGGAGGCTATTGGATATTTGTTCTGGATAAATCAGGCAAGAGTGCTTATAAAAGAAACATAAAAATAGGACGGCAAAATCCTCTTTTTTATGAGGTTCTGGAAGGCCTGAAACCAGGTGAAAAAGTTGTCACATCATCTTATGATAATTTTGGTAAAGCTGAAGAGTTAATTATCAAAGAAAGATAATAGTAAAACAAATTAAAAGAAAAAAAAATAAATAGTAAGATGTTAAAAACTTTACTAATAAAAAGGAGAAAATAATGAAAAAAACAATTTTTATCGTTCTATTAATGATATTTACAATTTTTATAACGGGAACTTCAAAGTTTACATTAACTGGTATTTTACCACCGGATTCGATCACTGTGGATAAAACACAGCTGTATATTTCAAGCGGACTTAAAGTTTCGATATTCTCATTAAAGGATCTTAAACAGATAAATAATTTTGGAAAAAAAGGTGAGGGACCAGGTGAATTTTTAAATTTATTTGATGATGTCGGTTTAATGTTAAATGTACTGGATGATAAACTATTTATTAACAGTGGAAATAAAATTACATACTATTCAAAAAACGGAGAATTTTTAAAAGAGTTACGTGTCAAGAATGGTGCTTTACTTAAACCTGTCGGTGAAAATTATGTTGGTTTCAGAAGAGGATCTGAAAATAACATTGTTTACAATTATGTTACACTGTTTGATAAAAGTTTTAAAAGAATTAAGGATCTATATAAAGAAAAATATTGGTATCAGCAGGGTAAGGAGGTTGACCCGGTAACTAACGTGCGCCCTCCTTTATATTATGTTTACAAAAACCTGATTTATTCCAGAAATGATAAAGGTAATATAAATATTTTTAATAGTAAGGGAGCTCTCATAAGTAAGACATCTGTTATATTTAAAACGAGGAAAGTTACCTCAGAAGACAAGAAGAAATATGATGAATATTACCGAATCCATCCTGTTTATAAACAGGCTTATGCACAATTAATAAATCTGGTGATATACCCCAAATCATTTCCAAAAATAAAGTATTTTGATATTGCGGATTCAAATCTATATGTGTTTACTTATATTAAAAAAGATAATAAAAGTGAAATATATATTTTTGATTTAAAAGGAAAATTTAAAAAGAAGTTATATTTGAATATGCCTGATATAGACCCTCAAGTAATATATCCTGTTATAAAAATTAAAAACAATAAAATCTACCAGATTATTGAAAATGAAGAGGATGAAGAATCGATTGATCTACATATAACAGATATAAAGTTCTAAATAGAGAAAAAAAAATTAAAATATAAGGAGTACATTATGATTGAAACAAAAAATTTAAAAAAGATTTATACAACAGAGGAAGTAGAAACAACAGCTCTAAATAACGTTAATTTGAAAGTTAAGGAAGGTGAGTTCATTGCTATTATGGGACCTTCGGGTTGTGGAAAGTCCACGCTCCTAAATATTCTTGGACTTCTGGATAATCCATCGGAAGGAGAGTTTTTCTTTAACGGTGAGGAAGTAGGAGGATATTCTGAAAAGCAGAGAACAAACCTGAGAAAGTCAAATATTGGATTTATTTTTCAAAGCTTCAACCTAATTGATGAATTAACAGTTTATGAGAATATTGAATTACCATTGCTCTATCAGAAAGTCTCTCCAGCAGAGCGAAAAACAAAGGTTAAGGCAGTCATGGAAAAATTAAATATTCTACCACGAAAAAATCATTTTCCTCAGCAGCTTTCTGGAGGGCAGCAGCAGAGAGTTGCAGTTGCCAGGGCCATTGTCACAAAGCCAAAAATGATTCTTGCTGATGAACCAACCGGAAATCTTGATTCTGAAAATGGAGATGAGGTTATGGATCTTTTAACACAACTTCATGAAGAAGGTACTACTATTATAATGGTTACTCATTCCCCTTCAAATGCAGAATGTGCTCAAAGAATAATAAACCTCTTTGATGGTCATATAATAACAGAAAACAAAAAAGAAGAATTTCATTTATAGGTAGGAGATATAAAAATGAGAATGATAAATATACAAACTGCTTTTAGAGATATGAAAAAAAATAAATTATTTACGTTTATTAATATCAGCGGTTTAGCTATTGGAATGGCCTGTGCAATGTTGATCTTATTATGGGTTAATTTTGAATTAAGCCATGATGATTTTCATATCAATAAAAAAAATATATATAAAGTAAGTTACAAAAATGAAAGCTATTATGGCCCCGGTCCTCTATCCGCATATTTAAAAAAGGAATTTCCTGAAATTAAGGAAGCGACCCAATTTCTACACAGGGGCAGCTGTAAACTGACGCAAAATAATATCGGGCATTTTTCAGAAGGTGCTTTTGTAGACCAATCATTCTTTGATATTTTTTCTTTTCCATTAATAAAGGGAAACCATAAAACTCTTTTAACTGATCCCAATTCAATTGTTATTACTCAGCAGCTGGCAAAACGTATTTTTGGAACAGATGATCCTATAGGAAAAGTTATCTTAATAGACGACGGTTACCTAAAAAAAACACAATCTATGACAATTACAGGTATAATGAAAGATATTCCGGTAAATACTCATTTTAAAATTACAGGAATAAATAAGTTTCAATTTTTAATTCCCTTTAAACGGATTGATAAATGGGTTCAAACTAATTGGAAAGTAAATATGGTACAAAATTATGTGCTGCTCCCAGCAGGCATTGACAAAAAAATAGTTGATCAAAAGATTGCCGGCGTCGTTACCAAACATAATCCAGAAGTAAAAACAGATTTATCTTTAGTTCCCTTAAAAAATTGCTATTTGTATAATATTGATGGTGGTGGTAGATTTCAGAATATTTATCTTTTTACTTTTACCGCCCTGTTTATCCTGATGATCGCATGCATCAATTATATCAATCTTTCAACTGTCAGATCAGAAAAATGGTCTAAACAGATTGCAGTCAAAAAAATTCTTGGCGCTTCCAAGAAGAATTTGATAAAACAATTTCTTATTGAATCAGTCTTTTTTTCCTATATATCAATGATCCTTGCAGTGATTTTAACAATAGTTCTATTACCTACTCTTAACAATCTTTTTAAATCCAATATCCAAATTCAATATTTTTCTTTTCATTTAATAATCCTTATATTATTACCTCTTATTATAGGGTTTTTAGCAGGAATCTATCCTGCATTTATTTTAGCCTCAACTAAACCATTAAAAATCCTTGGAAATAATTTCAGAGGTCATAAAAGCAAAGGTGGAGAATTTTTTCGTAATGGCTTGATTATCTTTCAATTTGCCCTTTCTATCATTATGGTGATCTTTGGTTCAATAATATACTTGCAAAATCAGCATTTTAACAAACAAAATTTAGGATATAAAAAAGAAAATCTTCTTGTTGTTAAAATGAAGGGAGATCTGAGAAATTCCTTCAATATTGTAAAGGAAGAAATTTTAAAAATCCGTGGAGTTAATAGAGTATCCTATTCAAATAATCCAATAACCCACCGTTACTGGACGGTAAATAATTTAAAATGGGACAACCAACCGGAAGGACAGGAAATGAGTTTTGGAATGGATATGGTTGGATATGACCTTGATAAAGTTATGGGAATAAAAATGTTAGAAGGTCGTTTTTTATCAAAGAACTTTTCTACAGATGCAACTAAAGGGGTTGTTATAAATGAAGAAGCAGCAAAAAGAATGAATTTAATACATCCTGTTGGAAAAACAATTAGAAACCTTCAAAGACGAAATTTTGAAATTATTGGGGTAATGAAAAATTTTCATACAGAATCCCTGCACCAGAAGATAAAACCACACCTATATATATATAGTAATAAAGTAGGGCATTATATGTACCTATCTTTGAATCCCGGCAATACATCTATGTCTGAATTATTATCCAAAATTGGAAAAAAAATAAAAGCCGTAGTACCAACTGATCCCTTTTCATATTATTTTTTAGATAGTGCATTAAACAGGCTTTATGATAGTGAAAAAATTACGGGAATTTTAATCAATTTCAGTACACTTATAACCTTGCTTATCTCATGCCTAGGATTGATTGGCCTGGCCTTTTATACGACAGGGCAGAGAGTAAAAGAGATAAGTATCAGAAAAGTACTGGGTGGATCCGTTATGGGAATCGTGCTCTATTTAACAAAAAACATCGTTAAACTGGTGCTTATTGCAAATATAGTTGCCTGGCCCATTGCCTGGATGCTCGCAAATAACTGGTTGCAGAATTATGCATATAAAATAAACCTTGGTTTTTCAACTTTTTTAATGGCAGGTATCTTTTCTTTTTCTATTGCTTTGATAACTGTCAGCTACCAAACAATTAAAGCAGCTAATATAAATCCTGTAGAATGTTTGAAAAGAGTATAGGAGATTCTAATGAGCTTAAGAGAGATATTAGAAGAAATTATTGAAAAACAGGAACCCGTTCGATTGCATAACTCTTCTGATAAATTTAAAGCAGAGGACCTTCTGGCAAGTTTGACGGACAGAAAGCTGAATATACGATCTTTTTATCAGCAGGGATTATATATTGCAAGAATTAATGAGAAAGGATTTCTGGGAGATGTCCTTTATAGAATTAATATGGAGAAGACAAATGATTAAAAATTATTTTAAAATTGCTTTAAGAAACATAAAAAAACATAAAGGATATTTCTTTATAAACATTATGGGATTATCTCTGGGCATTGCATCCTGCCTTATAATATCACTCTGGGTTATGGACGAACTATCCTATGACAGGTATCATAAGAAATCAGACAGGATATACAGAATTGCAGCACATTCTGTCATACAGAATAATGTTAGTGATCTTGCAACAAGTTGTGCTCCAATGGCAAAAACTCTGAAAAAGGAGTTTCATGAAGTTGAGGAGGCTGCAAGGATCAGAAGATTTGGTGATCAGAGAGTTCAGTATGAGGACAAATTTTTTAAAGAAAAAAAATGGTTCTATGCAGACAATGAAATCTTTAATGTTTTTACTATTCCTATGATAAGTGGGGATGCAAAGGGAGCATTAAATAAACCTTATACAGTAGTTCTGACCAAATCAATAGCAGAAAAATATTTTGGGGATGATAACCCCCTTGGTAAATCATTGACATTGGGAAAATCAGATTATAAAATAACTGGAATTATTGAAGACGTACCAAGAAACTCCCATATACATTATGACTTTCTTGCTTCAATGGAAACAATTAATGATAGCAGGAGTCCTAACTTTATTTCCAGTAATTATCACACATACTTTGTATTAAAAAAAGATGCTTCTATTGATGATTTTAAAGATAAAGTACATACTTTAATAGAAAAATATGCTGGTCCACAGGTTAAAAAAGTGATGGGAATCACGATAAAGCAATTCTATGAGAGTGGTGGAGAGTATGAATATATTTTACAGTCCTTAACTGATATCCACCTCACTTCACATTTACGATTTGAACATGAAGCAAATGGGAATATAACATATATTTATATCTTTATGATCATTGCTATTGCTGTTTTACTAATAGCCTGTATAAATTTTGTGAATCTTGCTTCTGCAAGATCTTTAAAGCGTGCTAGAGAAGTTGGGGTCCGTAAGGCAATTGGTTCAAGCAGGAAGGATCTTATTAAACAATTCCTTACTGAATCTTTTTTTATGTCATTAATTGCAACAGGTCTGGCATTAATCTTAGTACAGATTGTGCTTCCAGTATTTAATAACTTTACTGAAAAAGAGCTTAATATTCCATATTTTGATAATATCTTTTTATTTCCTTTATTTATAGGGATAGCTTTCATAATTGGTTTACTTGCTGGAATATATCCTGCATTTTTTCTTTCTTCTTTTAAACCGGTTGATGTATTAAAAGGAAGATCTATAAGGAAACCGGGATCAATAAAGATCCAGAATTTACTAGTTGTTTTTCAATTTTCAGTCTCTATAATACTTATAATAGGAACTATGGTTGTAGCTAAACAAATGAATTATATCCAGAATAAAAACCTCGGATTTGACAGAGATCAAATAATTCTACTGCCCTTAGATGGTGAAATGCACACAAATGTATGGCCTCTTAAGCAGGAATTATCAAAAATCCCTGGAGTTTTGAGTGCAACAGTTTTATCAAATCTGATGGGAAATAATTTTGGTGATAGTGTATATAAGCCGGTTGGATTAGAAAAAGAAGAAAAGAAATTGATCTGGAGAATGTCGGCAGACTCTGATTATTTAAATACCTATAAAATCAAATTATCCCAGGGAAGGTTTTTTAAAAAGGATACTCTAAAAGACAGGAATGCTGTTATAATCAATGAAAAAGCTGCAGAATCCCTGGGCTTTTCAAATCCTATTGGACAAAAACTTCAAGGAGGAAGAAATCAGGAATTTACAATTATTGGGATTTTAAAAAACTTTCATTTTGAGTCTTTACAACAGAAGATCAAGCCATTGATAATTCATCCCCTGGGGCAGGGTCTAAGTAACAGCATACATCTTTCTATCCGTCTGAGCACAAATAATATACAAGAAAACCTGGATTCAATTAAAAAGGTCTGGGCAGGTATTTCAAATCAACAGCCTTTTAATTACAGCTTTTTTAATGATCATTTTGCTAAAATTTATCTAAAAGAGCAAAAAACAGGAAAAATATTCATTGTTTTTACAATTTTGGCAATATTTATTGCCTGTCTTGGCTTATTTGCACTTTCTTCATTTGTAATAAACCAGTCAACAAAAGAGATAGGAATAAGAAAGGTTCTTGGGGCTACCATACTTGAAATATATTCAAGTTTAGTAAAAAAGTTTATAAAATGGGCTCTAATTGCAAATATTATTGCCTGGCCTTTTGCCTATTTAATTATGAAAAACTGGTTAAAAGAATTTGCTTACAAAACAGACCTTTCAATAAATCTATTCCTTATAGCCGCATTAATGACCCTACTAATAGCAATAGTAACAGTAACTTTTCAATCAATTAGAGCAGCTACACTCAACCCGGTTGAGGCTATTAGATATGAATAAATATAAGATTGGAACTTTTTGGTTGACACAATTCTAGGAAAGTAACATCCCCTCGCACCTGGGTCTAAAACTGCTATGCTACCACAAGACCCAGGGAGCAAAAAAGAAGCTACTGAATTATTAAGAATGAATCATAAAACCCGTGAAAAAAAAAATCGAATGGTGTTTGGATTATAATTACTTTAGCTGTTCTATTTTATTTTTGATACAAGATCTGTGAATTCTTCTATTGCGTTTTTAGCTTCAACTTTTTTTATTAATTCGCCCTTTTTAAAAATATAACCATAGTTTTTTGAGAATGCAATGCCTATGTCTGCTTCTTTTGCTTCGCCTGGGCCATTGACTTCGCATCCCATGACTGCAACCTTTAGTTTTTTCTTTATATTGAGTTTTTTAATGTTTTTTTCTATTGTATTTACAATATCTATCAATTCAACAGAAGTCCTTGCACAGGTTGGACAGGAGATTAAGTCTATACCATCCTCACGCATTCCTGTAATCTTTAATATTTCTTTTGCCGATTTGATTTCATTGACTGGATGGTCTGTTAGAGAAACCCTTATTGTATTGCCTATCCCATCTAATAATAAACTCCCAATTCCTATTGCAGACTTAATTGTTCCTGTTAGAAATGTTCCTGTTTCTGTAACTCCAAGATGTAGTGGGTAATTACATTTTTTGTCAATTGCCCTATAGGCTTGAACTGTTTCTCTTACGTCAGATGACTTAATTGATAGTTTAATATTTGTAAAATTATTATTTTCACAAAAATATACCTTATCCATCAATGAATTAACCATTGATTCTACTCGTGATAATCCTGGTTTGATATATTTTTTTTCAATTGAACCAGAATTTACACCAATTCTTATTGCCGTATTATTCATTCTTGCACAATCAAGTATTTTTTTGACTTTTTCATCACTACCAATATTTCCCGGATTTATTCTTATCCCATTTGCACCATTTTCAATTGAAGCTATAGCAAGCTTATAATCAAAATGAATATCTGCAATTACTGGAAGTGGAGACCTGTCAACTATTTCTTTAAATGGCAATATTGAATCTTTGTCAGGTATGGCAACTCTGACTATTTCACAACCGGCAATATATAATTCTTTTATCTGGTTTAAGGTTGCCTCCGGGTCAGAGGTAGGAGTAGAGGTCATAGATTGGATAGAAACGGGATGTTTTCCTCCAATACCAACGTTGCCTATAAATATTTCTTTTTTCATAATCTCTCACATAGTTAATAAGTTAATAATTTTGACACAAATACTATATTTATACCCTTTGACCTGATTTTTTTTATTGAATCTTTAATGGCTCTGAATGTTGTAGGATTAGGGTGTCCTATTGCTATACCCTGCCCCTTATAAAGGGCAACCCTTATTAATTTATCAATCTGTCCCATCGAATGTTCGTAGGTTTTTATATGGTCTATGAAAATATCTTTTTCAGCAGTTTTTATACCCATTCTCCTTGATATTTTTCCTGCAAGAGTTGTTATTGTTGTCCTTGAATCCACAAAAAACAAACCTCTTTTTTTCACAATCGTCAGAACCTTGGAAATTGATTCCTCATTTGAAGTTACCAATGAACCCATATGGTTGTTCAATCCTCTGGCATGTGGAATGATTTTTCTTGCATAATCAATGAGATCAACAATTTCTGCAAGAGTAGAAGATAATACTACAAATTCATTTTTGGGATAAGATAGACTTAAATCTTTGGCCTGCATTGGCAGATGTATCATCATTTCAAGTCCAAATGCATACAGTTTTTTGCCCTCACCACCTGCATAAGGCGTGTTTGGAATAACAGAGCCTGTAATTGGGATATTAAGTTTTTTTAACTCATTTGCATCTGTATTATGATAGCCAACATCATCAATAATAAATGCAATTTTAGGTACATTTTTTTTGACTATAGTTTTTTGCTTCTCAATTTTGGCAATAATAATTTCTTCTTCTATTAATGCAGATATTAGAAATTTATGTGTCATTTTTTTATTAAAACTTATTGAATAAAGGTATATTTGCTCTTTCTCAATTTTTTCAATTTCACGTAATATTCCTTTGTTTTTTTTAGCCTGTTGTTCTAATTCTTTTCGTATAGGTTCTATTTCATTCTTTTTTAACTCAATCTTATAATGATGGTATTTCCATGTTGGGTCAATAAAATGCGTGTATTGTATTCTTTTTTTATTGAATAGAATTTGTATTTTATCATCAAACGAAACGTAACTCTTATCTACTTTCTTTTCCTTTGTTTTTATATTTATTGAGCTTTTCTTAAAAACAAACGAGTCTTTTCCCTTTTTATGTTTTATATATTCAAGGCTGATAATAGTAGCTATGGTCAGGATGAAAAAGACCGGTAGTATCCATAAGTTTGAGTTTTGTTTATGTTTAGTCGTTTTTTTTCTTTTTTTTTTTGTCATATTTTTTTTAACCATTTAATCGGGTCTTTTGCAATCAGATCTTTTCGTATTTCAAAGTATAATGATTTCGTATTTGCAGAGCCTGTATCCCCGACTATTGCGATTGATTCCCCTTTTTTAACAATTGCACCTTTCTGTTTAAGAAATTTTTCACAATGTCCATAGAAAGATATGAAATTTTTTGAATGTTGAACTGCAATTAGCTTTCCATATCCTTTCCAGTTACCGGCAAAGACAATATTGCCTGCGTAAATTGATTTTATTTTATTTTGATTGTTAATAGGTTTTATCTCGATACCTGTATTTATCACATAAGTATTAAATTTTGTGCTTTTGTGTTTTCCAAACTTTGTTATTAGTTTCCCTTTTACAGGCCATATAAACTTGCCTTTTAGCTTGTTTATTTCACTATCACTTATATGAATGCTTTCCGACGTTTTAGTGCTAATTTCTTTGTTAAATTTCAAAAATTCCTGTTCTAATTCATATTTTAGTTTTGTATATTTTTCCTTATCATTATTTATTTTTTTAATTAAAATAAGTTTGTTTTTTTTTATCCGTCTCAAGTTTGAGATTTTTTTTTCTATTTCAGTTTTACTTATTTGTTTTTGTTTATTTTTCAACGATAGGTCTTCTTTGATTATTAATAATTTTTTGATGTCTGCTCTAAAATTGACAATCTCTTTATTATTAAAACTAATAAGTGATTCAAAAAATTTATAATTTTTGAATAATCTATCAATATTCTTTGTATTTAAAAACACTCTTATATGCTTATTGCTTCCCTGCTTATATAAGACACGAAGAATTTTTTTGATTTTTTCTCTAGATTTATTAATTCGTTCTGATAGGTTTTTTTCTTCTGATATTTTTACCTTTATCTGCTTTGTCAGGTCTCTTATTTCAAAACGCAATTTGTTCTTTTTTAATAATTCTTTTTCATATCTCAATTCAACTTTATAAATCTGATTTAAGACTGAATTTTTATTCTTTTTTATTTCTTCAATTTTTAAATCAATTTTGTCAATCTCTTTCTGAATTTTTAAAGCATCATTTTTATTATCAGTAAAAACGGTTCCTACAGTAAACCCACTAATAATAAGATAACACAAGAAATATTTCATGTTAATAACATAAGGAGGCAGGGGAGAGAACAACTGTTTCGTTCTATCCTATTCCCTAACCCCTATTGCCTATTCCCTAACTATTATACCTTACTCATACCAAGGTCAATAGCCTTTTCGTTCAATGGTATAAGTTTATGATGTCTTTCGGGAAGAGTTTCCTTTAAGGCAACAACCAGTGATTCTTTTTTTACAACATTAATTAATTTAACCAATGAACCAAGGATTAACATATTCATTACCTGTCCATTTTTTAACTCAGTATTAGCAAGTTCAACCGCTCTTAATGGATAAACTTTTATATCTGTTCTTGTTGGTGGGTCTTTTATAGTACTGCTTTCCCAGATAAGAATACCACCTTTTTTAACCTTATTTTCAAATTTTTTTAAGGATGGTAAATTAAGTGCAACCACTACATCATATTCATTTACAACTGGAGAAGATATTGGGTCATCGCTAATGTTTACCATACAATTAGCGGTTCCACCTCTCATCTCCGGACCATAAGATGGCATCCAACTAACTTCCTTGCCTTCTTTCATTGCTGCATATGCAATTAATTTACCCATGGACAAGACTCCCTGTCCTCCAAATCCCGCAAATATCATTTCGTATAACATTATTATTCTCCTATTTTCCAGGCTCTTTTATTACGCCAAGAGGGAAATATGGAATCTGCTCATCCTTTATCCAGTCCAAAGACTGAACAGGTGTACATTTCCAACCTGATGGACAGTTTGATATAACTTCAATAAACGAAGTTCCTATTTTCTGTTCTGATATTTTCATTGCTTTTTCCAAAGCTTTTTTAGTTTTTCTTGCATTGCCGGCCGTATTACAACTTACTCTTTCTACATAAGCAACACCATCAAAACCAGATACTATTTCTGACATTTTTAAAGGCATTCCTGCATTTATTGGATCTCTACCATGAGGACTTGTTGTTGTTATTTGTCCTTTCAATGTAGTAGGAGCCATCTGTCCACCTGTCATTCCATAAATACCATTATTTATAAAAATAAAAACTATATTTTCACCCCTATTGCAGGCATGAATTGTTTCGGCAGTTCCAATTGCTGCAAGATCGCCATCTCCCTGATAGGAAAAGACATATTTATCAGGATGGAGCCTAGATATAGCTGTTGCAACAGCAGCAGCTCTTCCATGCGCTGCTTCCTGCATATCGACATTCATATAATCATAGGCAAAGACAGAACAGCCGACTGGACAGACACCTATTGTTTTCTCAACAATTTCCATCTCATCTAAAACTTCCATAAGAAGTTTGTGGACCGTTCCGTGAAAACAGCCTGGACAATAGTGCATTCTGGTCTCTATCAGAGATTTTGGCCTTTTATATACTACTTCGTATCCTTCTCTCATTTTAACCCTCCTCATATTTTTTGACAGCATATTCAAGTATTTCTTCAGGTGTCATCATAATTCCACCTGTTCTGCCATACATATAGACAGGTTTTCTACCTTCAACATTTAATTTTACATCCTCAACCATCTGACCAACACTCATCTCAACTGAGAGGAAGAATTTTGTTGAATCTAATTTTGATAATCTGGCAATTTCTTCAGTTGGAAAAGGCCAGAGAGTAATAGGTCTTAATAGTCCTACCTTTATTCCTTTTTCTCTTGCAAGGTCAACAACTTTTTTTGAAGTTCTTGAAGACACACCGTAAGACACAATTATTATTTCTGCATCATCAATCTTATATGATTCAAATCTAACTTCATTTTCCTTTATTTCTTTATATTTTGCCTGTAATTTAAAGTTTTTCTGCTCCATGTCTTCAGACTTAATATAGAGTGAGGTAATATAGTTTCTTTCCCTGTCTTTAGTCTTTCCTGTTGTTGCCCATGGTTTATTTGGTTTATATTCAATAGGCTCAGGTAACACTACCTTTTCCATCATCTGACCAATTGCACCGTCTGTTAAGATTAGAGCCGGTGTATTATATTTGTCAGCAAGCTCAAACGCCATAATTGTATGATCAACCATTTCCTGAACTGAGTTAGGCGCAAGTACGATTAAATTATAATCACCATGTCCACCACCCTTAACAGCTTGAAAATAATCTCCTTGACTTGCCTGAATAGTTCCAAGTCCAGGACCACCTCTTGATATATTTGCAATTACACAGGGTAATTCTGCACAAGCGATATACGATACACCTTCCTGCATTAACGAAAAGCCGGGAGATGAGGTTGTTGTCATAACTCTTGAACCTGCTCCTGCTCCACCATATAACATATTTATTGATGCTACTTCACTCTCAGCATGAACCAGTACGTAATCGTGGTTAGGTTCCTGCATAGCCAGATATTCTACAATCTCTGACTGTGGTGTTATTGGGTAGCCAAAATAACCCTGCATGCCAGCTCTAATTGCAGCTTCTGCAAGGGCTTCGTTTCCTTTCATAAATCTAATTTCACCCATGTTTTCCTCCGTTTTAATAAGTTTTTTAAATAATTAAACTGTCTTTTTATACACTGTAATACAGGCATCAGGACAGACAATTGCACAGTTTTTACAAGCAATACACTTATCCTCTGCTTGAAAAGAATAATGTAAGCCAAAACTGTTTGTATCGGTTTTTTTAATTTCCAGACATTTAACAGGGCAACTAACAACACATAATCCACAACCCTTACAACATTCAACCGAAATTTCAACATAACCTTTTGCAGCCATTTTTACCTCCTATAAACGACGAAAAACCTCTACCAGCGGAGGTTACAACCCATTGGTTATAACTCAAACTGTTTAGAGTTTTTCTTTTAATTCACTTTTGTCGCTATTTAATTAGTATTATAACCGTATTTCTATATCAATTTCAAGTGTTTTGAAGAAAAAAAAATAAAGCAATATTTGTGTTACAATATTATTTGTTTGATAAAGCAATGGAGTGTCTTGTGATAAATGAAAAAAAAACTAATGAATTTGTAGTCTCAAAAATTATTTTTCCAGATAAAACAAAAATTATAAGTCCAATTAAAAAAGAAAGATGGATGCTTGGTGATATATTAACAGATGCTGGTAAAATCCCATTAATTAAAACTGTTCTGGACAAAAAGGACAATATAGAACATAGACAAATACGATGGAATAATAAGAAGAGAATGAATTATTCTGTTTCCCCGGGTTTATATGGAGTTGGAAATCCTGTAAAGGATTCTCCTGTTTTTGTGTCTGCAAATTATAAATTAAGTTTTGATATATTAAGAGAAAGCTTAAAAAATTTTAATGCATGGGTTTTAGTTCTGGAAACAAAGGGGATTAATGTCTGGTGTGCAGCAGGAAAAGGAAGTTTTGGGACGAAAGAATTAAATTATAGAATAAAATCTGTAGCTCTGGAGAAGATAGTATCTCATAAAAAAATCATAGTTCCTCAACTTGGAGCACCGGGAATTGCAGCTCATTTAGTAAAAAAAGAAACAGGTTTTAAAGTAATTTATGGTCCGGTCAGGGCAGCAGATATTCCAAAATATGTAGAAAATAATTTTATAAAGACCGAAGAGATGAAAAAAGTCACGTTTCCTGTAAATGAACGTATGAAATTAGTTCCTATGGAATTAGTACCCGCTTTAAAATATGTGCCTCATATTGCCTTTGTTTTGTTAATCCTCAATGTTTTTGGAAGTGCACCTATGCTTACAGAAACTCTATTAGAGATTGGCTTATTATTGATTAGTATAATCATAGGAACAGCCCTGACCCCTATGCTTCTTCCATACATTCCTTTCAGGTCATTTGCTGCAAAAGGCTGGATATTGGGAATTGTATCGATTTTACCTCTAATTTATATTTTTGAAAAAGGATTTACATTAGTAATAATATATCTCTTACTATTCCCTCCACTCTCATCCTATCTTGCATTAAATTTCACAGGTTCTTCAACATATACAAATTTATCGGGTGTTGTAAAAGAGATGAAATATTCCCTGCCACTAATGATAGTCTCAATCGTTTTGGGAATAGTTTTGAAAATATACATTTTATTTTAAGAGGTAAAAAATGAAATATAGAAATATGAAATATCTAAAAAATGTAACAACTTTAAAATATAATTCTGAGAAATGTATCGGATGTGGTATGTGTGCTGATGTCTGTCCCCATAGTGTTTTTATTATGCAAGGCAGAAAATCAGCCCTCATTGATAAAGATGCCTGTATGGAATGTGGAGCCTGTAAAAAAAATTGTCCGACAGGAGCAATAGAAGTTACTGAGGGAGTAGGTTGTGCCTATGCAATAGTTATGGGAAAACTCAGAGGAACTGAGCCTTCATGTGATTGTAGTAACGATACCGGTTGTTGTTAATAGTGATGTATTGAAACGAAGTCTTTGTACTTTTTTTGTTTATTATTGGATCTTGCTAAACCAGAATGAAGATACAAAAAAAACGAAAAATAACTGATTACTTGATTTTATTGTTAATATAATTTAATATATCTCATAGGAAAAATATGGAAAAAAATATTTTAGCGATTGATGATGAGATTTTTATAAGAGAATTGGTACAGGATTTCCTGGAAATTGAAGGAATGGGTTGCGAAATAGCAGCTAATTTGGAAGAAGCATTAGAAATATTTAAAAAAAATAGTTTTGATTTAATATTATTAGACAGAAATCTTGAAGATAAGTTAGTTGAAGATGTTGTTAGTGCATTGAGAAAAATTCAGAACGATATTCCAATAATTATTATGACAGGCGATCTTGAAGTGCCTGATGAATTTATTCAGAAATATAATATAGCGGCTGTAATTCATAAACCTTTTCAATATGACTATTTTATTGATGTTATAAATAAAAATCTGTGATATTAACTAAATGGAGATAGAATGTTTAAAAAATTATTTATATTAATAATAGTAATTACATTATTTGGGTCTTTATCTTTCCCTGAAATAATGAAATTGAAAGATTTAAAGATAGGTATGGAAGGAAGTGGTAAAACTATTTATAAAGGAACAGAAATTGAAACCTTTAAGTTTAAAATCCTTGGTTTTATAGAGAATTTTGCTGCTGGTAAGACCTTGATAATTGCAGAACTTTATTCATCTGTTTTGGAAGAAGGTGGAATTATATCCGGTATGAGTGGAAGCCCTGTTTATATTGATGGGAAAATAATTGGGGCAGTTGCCTATGGGTTTGGTTTTTCAAAAAAGCCCATTGGAGGAATAACACCGATTGAGGATATTTTAAAGACTGATTCATATAATAATAAGAGTTTTCAAATAAACATTTCAGATATTAAGGTTGATTTTGGGAAGAAGAATGTAAAAAAAATATGGAATTTAATAGAAAAAAAATTAATTGAAAGAGTGAATTTTTCTCCAAATAGTAATTTGTCTCCTATCAAACTTATATCATATAGTCGTGGTATGAGTCCTCTATCAACACATCGTTTAAATCCAATTTTCACTCCATTAAGTAGTTTAAATAATTTAAAAATAAAAACTAATCCAATAAAAACAAACGATGAAAGTTTTTTTAAGTTAAGAGAGGCTGATGCTGTTTCAATACCCTTGGTTCGAGGCGATTTTGAATATTCGTCATCAGGAACAGTAACTTTTGTTGATGGTAAAAAAGCATATTTATTTGGGCATCCATTTTTTAATCTTGGAGCCGTTTCATTTCCGCTTCATAAGGCAGAAGTAATTACAATTGTTCCATCTTATCAAAGTCCATTTAAACTTTCTGCTTCAAAACAGATGATAGGAGCAGTAACTCAGGACAGATTTTCTTCTGTTGTGGGTGAGTTGGGTAAGAAACCATATATGATTCCATTGAAGATATTTTTGAAGGATAGAAACAAAAATTTTAAGGTTGAAATTGTAAATCATCCTCTATTAACTCCAGCCCTATCTGCAATTTCTTTAAATAATGTTTTTACTACTGAACTTCAGGAAGCTGGTTTTCAATCTCTTATGATTAAAGGCAAGATATTTGTTGAGAATGAAAAAAACATTAATATTGAAGAATTATACAGCGGGTCAGGTTCTTATGATAATTTTTCCAACCTGGTCATGGCTATTAATTTTTTTCTTATGAATAATAAAGAAAAAGAGATAAAAATTCAAAAAATGGATTTTGAAGTTACCACTTCAGAAAATCTTAAAAAAGCTTCAATTGAGAATGTATTAATAAATAAACAGAAATTTAAAACCGGAGAATTGATAAAATTAAAAATTAAGCTAAAAAATGATATGGGGAAAGATTTTACAAAGGATATACAAATAAAAACTCCAATGCTTACAGCAGGAACAAATTTTTATATTCTTATTGGTGACAGGAATGCCATAAGCAGATTTGATGCACAGAATATAAAATCATCATATTTTCCATCTGATGTAAGCTCATTAATCAGAGCAATTAATAATATACGAAAGGGTAACCGTATCTATGTAAAGGTTTTTACAAGTCAAAAAGGTTTGTTTTTAAAAGGAAGAGAGTATTCAAATATGCCTGAAAGTTTAACTTCCTTATATAAATCACAGTCAATATCTAAGGATAATTCACTTATGACTTATTCAACTCTTATGGAATATCAAATGAAAACCAAGGTGGTTGTTTCCGGGAAAAAAATGTTTAAGTTAAAGATTAGGGAGAAATAGAAATGAAGAGTTCTAAAAATATAAATGTAGTGCTGTTTGTGTTATTATCATTAGCCATATCAATTTCACTTTATTCGGTTAAAGTTAAAAAATTTACTTTATCAAATTATAAAGAAATGCAGAAAGGTAGTCTTGATGGTATAACTATAAATAATAAGGGTGAATTATTATTAGGCTCATCAATAAAAAAAATAGAGGGACCTGAGAGTGAATTTTATCTTTCCTTTGAAATTGACAGGCAGGGTAATAAATATGTTGGGACAGGTCATAAAGGCATTCTTTATAAGATAGATAAGAATAATAAAATATCAAAACTATATACAGCTAAAGAATTGGATATTTATTCAATATTAGTCAGGGAAAACGGTGATATTCTTATTGGTACATCACCTGCAGGTAAGATATTTAAAATTAATAAAAAAGGTAAAAGTTCTTTGTTTTTTAATCCGGGTGAGAAATTTATCTGGGATATAAAAGAGACTTCAGATGGAAGTGTTTACTGTGCAGTAGGAAATAGTGGCGGGGTTTATAAGATAAGTAAATCGGGCAGTGGGAAAAAAGTTTTTGATTCAGAGGATCCACATATAATGAAACTTTTTGTTTCAAAAGATGGATCAATATATGCTGGTTCAGGAAATAAAGGTATGCTTTATAAGATTACAAATAGAAAAACAAAGGTTTTATATGATTCTCCATTACAGGAAATAAGAGGTATATGCGAAGATGCCTATGGTAATATATTCTTTTCGGCAAATAGGGGTACGAAGGTTGTAAGTAATGTTAAAAAAAGTCAAAATGTGATAATTCTTAAAGGTAAAAATCTAAATATTTCACCTATTGCAAAAGAAAAAAGTATTCTCTATAAATTAGATACTGCTGGAATTGTTAGCACAATATGGTCTTCAAATACAGAGAATATTTATTCTATTTATTATGATAAAACCAGAAAAAGTGTAATTATTAGTACAGGTAATTCTGGGAGAGTGTATAGTGTGAAAGAGTCCGGATTTAACCTTCTCTATGAAAGTGATTCTGCTCAGGCTTTTTCATTAACTAAGGATAATGATGGTTTTTACCTAATTACAAATAATACGCCATCTATAATAAAGATTGAAAACAAATTGAATAATACAGGTACATATTTTTCAAAGATAATTGACTTAAAATTTCCTTCAAAATTAGGAAAGGCTTATTGGAAACTGAAGTCTTCCAATGACTCTCGTGTTTTAGTTTATTTGAGGGCTGGTAATTCTGTATCACCTGACAAAACCTGGATTAAATGGACTGCGCCATATTCAGACAATATGGGGACAAAGATTAGTATTTCCAATTATAGATATATTCAGTTAAAGATTGTATTAAATACGTCAAATCCTAGTTTTTCACCTGTATTTAAAGATTTTTCATTGTATTCATTACCTGCCAATATTGAACCAAAAATTGATGAGATAAAAATTAAGCAAAAAAACAAAAAAATTGAAATAAATATTAAAGCAAATGACCCTAATAAGGATAAAATTCAATATAATATATATATGAAAAAATCAGATAAAAAAAACTGGGTATTATTTAAAGAGAATATTTCAGTTAAGAAAATTATTATAAAAAAAGAATTATTTGAAAATGGCGAATATATGTTGAAAATTATTGCAAATGATGCCTTGCAAAATCCGGTCTATCTTGCAAAGTCAGACATAAAGTTTTCAGAATCATTTATTATTGATTCAACTTCACCAGATTTAATTAATTTTGTAAGCAAAGATAATAACATAAGTTTTGAAATTGTGGATATGTCTATAATCTCAAATGTGCTATATTCTTATGATGGGTTAAAAAATTGGAATCCTATCTTTCCTGACGATATGGTCAGTGACTCAAATAAAGAAAAATTTGTATTTAAATTAAAAAACACAAAGAATAAAAATGTGTTTATAAAGGTATCAGACGAATTTAATAATTATAAGATCTATCAAAAAGAATATTAAAAAAGGGGTGAATATGAAAATTCATGAGTATCAGGCAAAACAGCTATTCAAAGCTAATGATATCCCGGTTCCAGAAGGTTATATGGCTGAAAAAAGTGAGGCTGCATTAGATTATGCAGAAAAACTTGGTTATCCTTGTGTTATAAAAGCACAGGTGCATGCCGGAGGCAGAGGAAAGGCTGGTGGTGTTAAATTAGCAAAAAACAAAGACGAGGCAATTGAAGCAATTGATTCAATACTCGGAATGAACCTAGTCAGTAAGCAGACAGGACCGGAAGGAAAAGAAGTACGTAAATTGCTTATTGAACAGGGATTGAAAATTGCGAGTGAATTATATCTTGCAATAATTACAGACAGGGAACGCGAATGTCCTGTTATAATTGCTTCGACAGAAGGCGGAATGGAGATTGAAGAGGTCGCGGAAAAAGACCCTAATCTTATTCATAAAGTTTTTATTCATCCGGTTACAGGAATTAGTGGTTTTCATATCAGAGAAGTGGCAAATAAGTTAAATCTCACAAAACCGCAGCAGAAGAATTTCTCAAAATTTCTTGTTAACCTATTTAAATTGTATCAACTAAAAGATGCCTCAATGGTAGAGATTAATCCATTAATTATTACTGAAACAGATGAAATTATTGCATTGGACGCAAAGGTTGATTTTGATGATAATGCTCTTGCAAAACATAAGGACATTGCAGACTTAAGAGATGAATTTGAGGAAGAACCACTTGAGGTCGCTGCATCAAAATTTGATTTGAATTATATCAAGCTCGATGGTTCAATTGGCTGTATGGTAAATGGTGCCGGTCTTGCAATGGCAACGATGGATATTATTAAAGTATATGGTGGAGAGCCTGCAAACTTTTTGGATGTTGGTGGCGGTACTTCAGAAGACAGGGTAAAAGAAGCTTTTAATATTCTTTTGTCAGACAAAAATGTTAAAGCGGTATTTGTAAATATTTTTGGTGGTATTGTAAGGACAGATTTAGTTGCAACAGGAATAGTAAATGCAATTAAAGGTATTGAAGTAAAAGTTCCTATAGTAATAAGGCTTGTTGGGACAAATGAGGAAGAAGGAAGAAGAATCATTGAAGAGTCAGGGTTAAACTTTATTGCAGAGACAGATCTTCCAAAAGCAGCACAAAAAGTTGTTTCATTGGTCAAAGGGGAATAAATATGTCTATACTTTTAAATAAAGATTCAAGGGTTATTGTACAGGGTTTTACCGGTAAAGAAGGCACATTTCATTCACAACAGATGATTGATTACGGGACAAATCTTGTTGGTGGAATAACACCTGGAAAAGGTGGAATGACACATTTAGACAAACCTGTTTTTAATACTATGGCTGAAGCAGTTCAGGCAGTTCAGCCCAATGTGTCGGTTATTTTTGTGCCGCCTCTATTTGGTGCTGATGCAATTTTAGAGGCAGCTTATTCTGGTATAGAATTAATTATATGTATTACAGAAGGTATTCCAATTTTGGATATGGTCAGGGTTAAGAATTATATAAGAACTACGAAATCCAAACTGATTGGTCCTAATTGTCCTGGAATTATTTCTCCGGGAGAAGCAAAGGTTGGAATTATGCCTGCAAGAATTCATAAAAAAGGTTCAATTGGAATTATCTCAAGATCTGGAACACTTACCTACGAGGCTGTTAATCAGATAACAACTCTAGGACTTGGACAATCAACTGCAGTTGGTATTGGTGGTGACCCTATCATAGGCTCAGTTTATACTGATATTCTTGGTTTATTTGAACAGGACAAGG
>JAOZTV010000522.1 GCA_029939015.1 Candidatus Aminicenantota bacterium | reverse complement strand
ACATCAATTGATGATAAAATGGTAAAAATACTGGCATGGTATGATAACGAATGGGGTTATTCCTGTAGAGTAAGAGACCTTATATTAATGATAATAAAAAAATGAATAAATTATTCATAGAGGGTATACCTGTAAAGGGCAAGACGGTTTTTGTCAGAAATGATTTTAATGTACCATTGGATAAATCAGGTAAAATTACTGACGATACTAGAATAGTCGCATCTTTAAAAACTCTCAACTATCTTATTGATAATGGTGCAAAAATTGTTTGTGCCTCTCACCTTGGGCGTCCTAAAGGTGAGAAAAAGCCTGAATTTAGTTTAGAGCCTGTAAGTGTGAGATTATCGGACTTATTGAAAACAAAAATTATTTTCACAGGTGAGACTATTGGCAAAGATATTGAAAAATCAAAAGCCAAACTAAAAGAAGGAGAAATCCTTCTTTTAGAAAACCTTAGATTTTTCAAGGATGAAACAAAAAATGGAGAAGAACTTGCTTCTGAATTATCAAAAGGAATAGATATCTTTGTCAACGATGCCTTTGGCACAAGCCATAGAAGTCATAGTTCAATAGCAAAAATAACTGAATTTGTAAAAATTTCAGCTGCTGGATTTCTTTTAAAAAAAGAGATCGATTATCTTGGAAAGGCAGTAATAGACCCACCTGAAAATTATATTGCAATTATGGGTGGTGCTAAGGTATCAGACAAAATCCCTATTTTGAAAAATCTTTTATTAAAGGCAAAATCTATCCTTATAGGTGGTGCAATGGCCTATACTTTTCTAAAGGCAAAGGGAATTAATGTTGGAAATTCACTTGTTGAAGACGAGCATATTGATACCTGTTTGGAAATACTTGATATAGCAACCAAAAAAGGGATAAAAATACTTTTACCTATTGACCATATTACAGCTACAAAAATACAACCTGATGTAACTATTTGTATGACAAAGCCCGAAGAAGATATTCAAGACACAATGATGGGCTTGGATATTGGAATGAATACAGTTAGATTATTTTGTGATGAAATTGAAAAAGCGGAACTCATTGTTTGGAATGGACCAATGGGAGTTTTTGAAGTAGAACTTTTTTCAGGTGGTACAACTGAGGTTGCAAAGGCTGTTGCAAATTCAAAGGCTATAACTATTATTGGTGGTGGTGATTCAATTGCTGCAATAAACAAACTTGGCTTAGCCGATAAGATAACACATATATCAACTGGTGGTGGAGCAGCACTTGAATTTTTATCAGGCAAAAAACTACCAGGAATAGAATCTTTATCTGAAGTAAAATAAAGTTTAACGTAACGTAGGGGCAGACCTATGTGTCTGCCCTTTTCAAAAAGAACAGAAAAAGGAGTAGAAAAAATGGACAGAGAATATATAATAGCAGGAAACTGGAAATTAAATAAAACAGTTGACGAAAGTTTGCAATTTGTAAATGAATTAAATAATAAATTAGAATTTAAAGAGTCTGTAAAAGTCCTTATCTTCCCACCCTTTACCTCATTATATCCTGTAAGTAAAATTGCAGGAGATATATCAATTGGAGCACAAAATTTTTTCAATGAAGCCAATGGTGCTTTTACAGGTGAAGTTTCATATACTATGCTTGATAATATTGCAAAATATCTTTTAATAGGACATTCAGAGAGAAGACAAATTTTCAAAGAAGATAATGAATTAATTAATAATAAAGTTAAAACAGCATTGAAAAACAATTTCATTCCTCTTCTTTGCGTTGGAGAAACTTTGGAAGAAAGAGAA
>JAOZTV010000521.1 GCA_029939015.1 Candidatus Aminicenantota bacterium | reverse complement strand
CAGAATTGAAATCAAAAAAAAATATTATAAAAGAAGAGGTAATATTAAAACTTTATAATGAACAATTAGTTAAAAAATTAGAAGAGAAAGTTGTAGAACTGGCAAATGAAATAAATCTCAGGAAAAGGGTTGATGAAAAACTAATTATACGTGAGAATTATCTCTCAGCTTTAAATAGTGCAAAAGAGATTTTATTATTAAATGAATCTGAAAGTACTTTTCAGGCATTCATTGATGTTTTTGGTTCAGTATCAAAGGCGAGTCGTACGTATGTTTTCATGAACCATAAGGATCGGGATGGCAATGTATTTATGAGTCAGAAGGCAGAATATTGTGAGGCAGATATTAATCCCCAAATAGATAATGTAGAACTCCAAAACTTAAACTATAACGATACTTTGGGCAGCAGATGGTATGATATTCTATCTAAAGGCGAACTGATTTATGGAAAAATTAATGATTTTCCAGAAGAAGAAAAAGAATTTCTTGCAAGTCAGGACATTAAAACAATTCTTGTTATTCCAATTATTTCAAAGAAACAATTTCTTGGTTTTATTGGTTTTGATAATTGTGATTTTGAAAGAAAATGGGAAAAAGCAGAATTGGATTTTCTCAAAGTAGCAGCTAATGACCTTGCCATTTATATTGAAAGAAAAAAGTCAGACAAATTATTGAAAGAAAATTCTATTCGTTTTCAAACCGTCATGGATGCTATTGATGCTGCTGTTTACGTTTCTGATATACAAACCTACGAGCTATTATTTATCAACAAATATATTTCAGCTCTTTTCGGGGAAGACGGTACAGGTAAAAAATGTTATAAAGCTTTACAAAATAAAGAGACTAAATGTGAGTTTTGTACCAATCATTTATTAATTGATAAAAATGGTAAGCCAAAAGAGCCTTATGTCTGGGAATTTAAGAATACAAAAACTGGAAGATGGTACCAATGTATAGATCAGGCTATAAAATGGATTGATGGCAGGATGGTAAGAATAGAAATTGCTTTTGATATAACAGATAGAAAAAAATCGGAGAAATTAGTGCTTAAGGCATCAAGAATGCAGGCAACTGCTATTCTGGCTGGTGGTATGGCCCATGAATTTAATAACCTTATGGTAGGTGTTCTTGGAAATGCCGAACTTTTAGAAATGCAATTTAAGGATGAAACAATTATTTCATCTAAACTCAATACTATTATTAAAAGTGCAAAAAAGGCAGGTAGTCTTTCACAACAATTACTTGCATTTGCCAGAGGTGGGAAATATAATCCACAAATTATAAACTTAAATGACATAGTTCAAGAAACTATTAGCTTAAATAAAAGAATTCTTCCTAAAGGAGTTCAACTTATAAAAGAAATTGAGCCGGAATTAATGAATATTAAAGGTGATCATGCACAGATAGGTCAGGTAATAACTAATCTCTGTATTAATTCTATTGAAGCAATTAATAAAAAGGGAAAAATTATTATAAAAACTCAAAATATTAATGTTGATAAAGATTTTGTAAAGTCAGACTCATCTTTAAAACCAGGTAATTATGTATATATATCTGTTGAAGATAATGGTATAGGAATGGATAAGGACGTTCTTGCTAAAGTTTTTGAACCATTTTTCAGTACAAAATTTACCGGGAGAGGTCTTGGCTTGTCTGCTATTTATGGAATTATTAAGAATCATGGCGGCAATATTATAATAAAAAGTAAAGTTGGGATTGGAACTATTTGTAAAATATTTTTACCTGCAATTGAATTAAAAAATAAA
>JAOZTV010000520.1 GCA_029939015.1 Candidatus Aminicenantota bacterium | reverse complement strand
AATAGACATATTGCCAATTATCACATTTAAAATTTGTGGTAATTCATCAAGATTAGTTTTTCTTAAAAAAGAACCAATAGAGGTAAGTCGAGGATCATTTTTAATTGCCTGCTTATATTTTCCTAATTCATCTATATCAGAACTTTCCGTTTTCATAGTACGAAACTTATAAACTATTATTTTTTTATTTTTCCTTCCCCATCTTTCCTGTTTAAAAAACACAGAACCTTTAGATGACAATTTTATTAAGATTGCAATAATTGGATATATCCATACAAATATGAAAAAAAATGCAAAAAAGGAAAGTATTATATCAAAGGTTCTCTTTATAAACCTCCAATAAAGATTATCTAAAAGGTCTTCCTGTACTGAAATAATTGAAATACTGCCAAAGCTTGCTATATGAAACTTTTTAGAAAAAAATTGAGCATACTCAGGTATTATTTTAATTCTTACTGGATAATTTTCACATCGAGATATAATTGAATTCAGTTCACTATTTTTTGATTCATCAAGAGCAATAATAATATCATCCACTTCTTCCTTATCTAAAATACTTTCAAGATCTTTATCTGGACCCATATGTTTTTTATAAGTTTCGTCTGGTTTTTTATCACTTATAATACCCAATATATTATAAATTGAGTATTTTTGGTCATATATCATTTTGTAAAACTCACCGCCTGATTTGTTATCCCCAATTATAATTATTCTTCTAATAAATTTCCCCTTCCCTTTAAAAAAAGGTTTCAAAAAATTTAAAATACCCCTATTAATAATTAATAGAATCATTAAAAACACAATATATACAAACAGAAAAAACCTTGAAAATAGAATACTCTTTAAAAAGAAAAGTACCATAACAGAAAAAAATAATTGCACAAAAACGGATTTTAATAATACAAAAAAAACATTAACCCTACTAACAATCCTGAAGCAATTATATAATCCTGACCAATTTGAGAAAATACTCCAAATAAATATAAAGAATAACAATAAAAATATTTCAATTGGCTCTACTTTGAAACTTATCTCCGGCATCATAATCAGCCTTTTTTTTGTTATATAATTTGCCAGTATATAAGCCAGAGCAAGAGACATCAGGTCAACAATAAACAAAACATAATTTGTAGATTTACGATAATTACTCATTAATTTAAACTTTAAACCTTTTTGTAAATTTTTGCAAAAATATATAATAAAAAAACTTCATGTCATGAATTAGATATCTTTTCCACAGCCTTCCTGGTTCCTGAACTAATCTCCATAACCACGCAAAACCTGTTTTTTTAAAAAACTTCGGTGCCATTATCTTTTCACCAGCCGCAAAGTCAAATGAGGAACCGACTTGAATACTTACAGGAATATTATATTTATCCTTATTTTCATTAATCCACTTTTCACCTTTCCCTTCAGAAAGACCTACAAACAGGACATCAGCCTTTGATTCTTTTAATAATTTAACCATCTTTTTGCTTTCCTGTAAATTGTTCTCAAACCCAAATAGTGGAGAATATGTACCAGCAATTTCTAAATTTTTATATTTGTTTTTAAGTTTTTCAGCTGCTCTTTTTGCTATTCCTTCTTTCGCCCCCATCAAGAAAACACGATAACCTTTAAAGGATGCTAAATCACAAAAATTAAAAAAAACATCTGAGCCTTCTATTTTTTCTTTTAATGGTCTTTTGAATAATTTTGAAGCCCATATAATTGGCATTCCATCAGGGACTAAAACATCCGCATCCATTAGGGCTTGTTTTAGTTTTTT
>JAOZTV010000519.1 GCA_029939015.1 Candidatus Aminicenantota bacterium | reverse complement strand
CCCTCATTTCATCGTGGGCTACGGCAATGAAATACATCAAAGCCATAGAATTGAATAGAGATAAGAATACATATTTATAATTAATTGCCTAAATATCCAAGAGATTTTAATCTTTTCTCTAAGTTTTTGTCAATTTTTTGATTATCATATTTTTTGATTTTTTCTAATTTCAATAAATGTTTTTTTACAATATTATTAAAATATTTAAAAATCGGTGAATTCTTATTGAATATATTTATCTTCTCTTTTAAATCATTGCTAAAGTTAAATAGTTCATGTTTTTTTTTAATAGGAGCAGGTGAAAAATAATTATTTGATTTTTTATCAATTTTATTATATATGAAATGTAAATTGTCTTTAATAAAAGATATCTTTGGAGAGAATTGAGGTATTATCGGTGAGACAGGAAGTAAAACAGGAATTAAATAGTTCTTATTGTTTCTCCTAACTTTAAAATTTTTTACATCAACATATTTTCCCAATTTGCTAGATTTTAGAATTAAGCCTGCTATGTCGCTTATAGAAATAAGGTCATTGTCAATTATTTTTTTTGGGGTTTTGTTTGTAAATGGGAATTTAATTATAAGAGGTATTTTAGTTAATTCACTATAGACGGTATGACCATGTTCCCAACTACCATGGTCATAAAACTCTTCTCCGTGGTCACTTAGCACAGCAATAGTTGCATTATCGTAATATCCTTTTTCTTTTAAATAGTTAATCACATTTCCAATAAGAGCTTCATCGGTATATAAAATTGAAGCATCATAAAGATCAATCATAAGTTGTTTCTGTTCATCCTTGATAGGCATAAAATAATTTTTCTTATCTTTGATAAACTTTGATATACCAATTAGATTACCTTTGACATTTTTTTTAATTCTATTTATATATTTTCTTGGTGCTTTATATGGTGCATGTATCTGGTATGTATGTAAAAAGATAAACATATCGTTACCAGAATAACGCTTAATATAGTTTTTAAAATGAGAAAACACTCTTCCTGCTGAATTCATACTGAATACATTTCCTGGTATATTTGAATAATATTGAAAACCTCTATGGAAACCATAACTATCTTCTACAAATCCTCCACCTGTAAAAGCAGCTGTTACGAATCCGTTTTTTTGAAATACTTCGGCTAATAGTGGGTAAGACAATGAAATCTTATCTGTAGGTGCAATAACGCCATGTTCAGTAAGGTTTTTCCCACTAAAAAGAGAAACATGAGCAGGAAGAGTCCATGAAGTTGTTGAGAAAGCATTTTTATATAATATAGAATCTTTTGCCAATTTCTCAAGATATGGAGTGGTTTTCCTATGATATCCGAATATAGATGTGTGATCATATCTTAAGGTGTCCATAACAATAACGATAACAATGTTAGGTTTTTTCTTGCTTTTTACTAAACGAGGATTAATCCATGCACCAAGACCTCTACCTTTGGATATAAAAGAAATTTCAAATTCACCGGAAATAGGCTTAGAAAATTTCATATCACCAGTGAACAATTTTTGGCTTTCAAAAGATTTTCTAAAAACAATTTTCCTTTTACCTTTATATTTAAGTTCAATTAAATATGTAAGTTTCGTGTTGTTTGGATTAAATATTTTAAAGTTTAAACCTTCAATATTATTACCGCTTAATGAATAATGTACCCTTGAAGTATCAATTGTAAAGAGAGCCTGATAACTAATTTCATCAAAACGAATACGTCCAGTCCATTTATTTTTTTTATAATATATATTTTGTTGGTCAGTTTTAAATAT
>JAOZTV010000187.1:3123-6352 GCA_029939015.1 Candidatus Aminicenantota bacterium | reverse complement strand
GTGTAATTGGAACTGTACTGGATGAAAATAGTAATCCAGTTCCAAATATAAAATTAGATTTAGAATTAGCACCAAAAAGAGAGTTAGTTTCAGCATTTGGACATATTTCTCCAGATAGGAAAAGTGGAATTTATAATACATTAGAAAAACGAGTTGGTAGTGGAATTTATGCAACATGCAAAACAGATCAGAATGGGAAATATCATATTAAAGGAATTCCAATACCAGCATTATACTATTTGATACTTAGGAATAATAAAAAATATTTACCTACAAAGTTAAAGCTATATTTTAATAGAACTGGAAATGGAGGTAAAGACTTTAATGCACCGAACCTAATTATCAGGAAACGTTTAAACAATACTGTTTTATTTTCTGAAGAAGTTAAAAAAGAAATAAATGAATCAAAAAAATATTATTCAAAAAAAGAATATAAAAAGGCACATAAACATACGCAAAATGTTTTAAAGGTTGTTCCAGAAGATACCGAAGGATTAAATAATCTTGGAATCATGTTCATGGCAGAGAAAGATAAAAAATCAGCTATGAAATATTTTGAAATGTATATTAATCAGAAGCTAAAAAATAAAACATTAATTATTAAAGATGCATTATTATGTAAAAACATTGCAACGTATAATTATATGAAAAAAAATATTGATAAAGCTATTATTTTTTATTTAAAATCAATAGAACTTAATAAAAATATTGGTGAAGATACATATATGTATTTAGGCAATTCCTATTTATTTAATAAAGATAATGGAAATGCGATTAAATATTATAAAAAATATATAAAATTATACCCTAAAGCCTCAAATATTAAAAAGATTGAGTCAATTTTAAAAAAGCTTGAAGTTTAATATCTATTTATTATTTAAAAAAATTTAAATATTAAAAAAGTAAACATTTAAATTATAACCTAATCTGGCTGTGTTAGATTAGGTTATAAAATGTTTCAAAACAAGTTGGCACCAAAAAAGCTAATTCAGCACTTCATATTCTTGACCGTTATCATATAGTTGCAAATGTAAATAAAGCAGTTGACAAAATTCTTGTAAAAAACTACATAACTATACAAACATTCGTGCCTGACTCAAAAAGAATTAAAATTTTGTCAACTTGTATTCTTTTTATAAACTTCTTTTCTATGACCAATGCGAATAACCATAATAAATAATTCTTCCACTGAAAAAGTATATAATATTCTAAAATCGGCAACTCTATAACTCCATAATTCGCCATAGTATCCTTTTAATGGTTTTCCTAATTCTGGATTTAACAAAAGTTTTTCTCTAATTTTCTTCATAATTCGCTGTGAGTTTTCTTCGCCTATTTTTTTTAAATCTTTTGCAACACTCTTTTTAAACTTTAATTTATACACTAATTAAATATCCCAACCCATTTCTTTAAGAAATTCGTTTTCTGTAAGAACTGGATCCGAAGAATTATTCAATCTATCTATAGCAATCTTATAATCTGTCCATTCTGTAACATAGATTTCAATGGCTTCTCTTATTATATCATCTGTCTTTTGTTTTCTTTCATTTGCAATTTCTTTAACAGAATAAAGTATATTATCTGACAGTTTTGTAGAAACCATATTACCAATTTGTTGTCCCATATTATCTCCTCAATATAAGTATATAGCGTAAATGAAAAAAATTCAATAAATAATATTTTTTCTAATAATTATTTTTATTATAAAAAAAGTCATTTATTCGATAATTCTTTTATTATTCCTATTTAAAAAATATCTATTTTATTGATATTTTTCTTCTAAGGCAATTCCTTTATCATAATAAGATTGAGATAATTCCATTCTTTTTACTAAAGCATATAAATGTGATAATAAAATATAACCTTTTGCAGTATATTTATCTTCCGGCTTTATAGAAGTACCAATCTTACATAATTCAATTGCATTATTAATGTGTTTTTTAATTTTCAAATATTCCATTGATAATAAGAAATATCCCATTTTATATTCAGGTGCCATGATAATTATATTTTTGAAATGTTTTATAGCTTCTTTGCTATTTCCTGAACCTTGATAGAGCAATCCAAGATTTAAATGTGATTTTAATGAAGTTTTATCGTTTTTAATTTCTTTTTTGTAATACTCAATAACTTTGTCTTTATTTCCTGTTTTATCGTATAATTGAGCTTTTAGAAAACATAGATCTTTTAATTTCGGATTTATTTCTTCTGCTTTATCTAAATATAGTTTAGCTTTATTAAAATCTTTTTTTAATAATAATATTCTACCAATTTCTTTTAAAGCCATTGAATTATTTTTTTTAGAAATGAGTGATATTTTGTAAGTTTTTAAAGCAGAGTCTATATCATTAAGAGCTAGATAAATTTTACCCTTTAAATTTATTAAATTATAATCATCAGGTGATATTTTTAAAAATATATTTATCTCATTTAGTGCTTTATTATATTCTTTTAATTGAATAAACATATTAATAATATCAATTTTGATATTGGTTAATTGTGGCTTCTTTTTCAATGCTTTATAATAATATTTTAATGCCTTATGATACATTTTTTTATTTTTATAAGCATGACCGAGATAAACATAAGAGTAAATAATATCTTTATCTTTCTCAATAATGTTTTTAAGAGTCTTTATTGCTTTATCATATTCTTCATCTTTATTTATTAGAATTTTATTTTTACCTAATTTACTTATAATAGAACTTGTATTTATAATTTTTCTATAAAGTTGAAACTTGTCTTTAGGATCAGATAGATTTGTTTTTTTAGAAATATCAATATTACTGCTTAAATATCCTAAAGATTTGAGTTTATCTTTGTCTGATTGAGTCAAACTTTTATTTTCTGTAATTGCAATAGCATTTTTGGATTTATTTTTTAAAAAATTACTAAAGAATAGTTTTCTTTTTCTTACAATTTTTGAATTTGAATTGAAAATATTATTATTTTCATTTTTATCATCTTCAAGATCATACAACTCTTCTTTTGGAGCAATTATATATTTATATTTCTTGTCAAAATAAAATCCTTTTAATTCTGACCAACCAAAATTAATTCTTGGATAATATGATTCGGTATATGCATAATGTTTTTTTCTTTTTTTAACATTTCCCATCATTAAATCAATTAATGATTCACCCTGGTATGAATCAGGGTTTTTAATTCCCTGAGTTTGTAAAATTGTTGGGGCTAAATCAACTAATTCAACAAAACCATTTACTTTTTT
>JAOZTV010000187.1:0-3023 GCA_029939015.1 Candidatus Aminicenantota bacterium | reverse complement strand
GTAAAGAATTTTTTGTTTTTTTTCTTTATTATCCACTCTTTTGCCCTTTCTAAAACTTTGTCTGCCCTGAGCTGTGTTTTTCCTAAAGAAGAATGATCATTAAATTCAAAATTGTCTGAATATAAATCAAAACCCTGAGCGATGCCCCATTTAGAATGTAAAACATAAGAGGCAATAAATGCTGATGTTTCGTATCCTTTTTCTTTTAAAACTTCACTTATAAATTCAAGCTCTTGAGGAACAAGAGAACCTGAATTATCCCTGACATTATTGTATAGTGGGTATGTACCAGAAAGAATTGTCGTATGTGATGGCAATGTGATTGGTGTTTGTGAAATGCATTTGCTAAATAAAATACCTTCTGATGCAATTTTATCTAAATTTGGAGTATTTGCTTTGTTTTCTCCATAAGCACTCACATAGTCGGCTCTAAGAGTATCTAAAGTTATTAAAAATATATTCTTGTCTTTTAATAATCCATTATAAGGTTTTTTTAAAAAATTCTTATTAATAATAATTAAAGCTATAATAGAAATTAATATGAATGCTGAATAGATAATATGTTTTTTATTGAAATGCTTTATCATTTTTTTATGATTTATTATTTACTGGTGTTCTTTAACTTTTTTATTAAATTATTTATTTGTTTATAATTTGTACCTTGAGGATAGAGTTTTATATATAATTCATAATATTTAATAGCATTATTATTGTCTTTATTAAATAAATAAGAATTTCCAAGATACATATATGAATCTGCTCCAATTTTACTATTTAGCTCTATTGCATTCTGATAATAAATTATAGCTTTCTTAGTTTTTTTTTTCTGATAATAATATGAAGCAATATTTTTACTTATTATAGAATCTTTTTTATTAAGAGTATTTGATGCTTTTTTTTGTTCAAGATATTTCTCAAAGCATGGAATTGCTAGAGCAGGTTTTTTATCTGCCATATACATGATTCCTAGATTATTAAGACCTTCTGTATATTTCGGAGAAATCTCTAATGCTAATTTCATGTGTTCAACCGCTTTTTTTAAATTTTTTTCCTTATAAAAATTTCTTGATAATTTTATTTCATTCATAGTTTTTTCAGATAAAGCTTTTTGTGAAGAGTTACGTTTTCTTGCAATCATATTAGGAACTTTGTATTCTTTAATAGATGCTTGAATAAGTTCAAGTTTTATTTTAGTAGGTAAATATGTTTTATCATTTTTAATAAATAAATAATATACCCCTGGGACAGGGACACCATTTATTTTATATTTCCCGTCTTTGTCAGTTTTGCATCTTGCAAAAGTTCCACTACCAACACGACTTTTCAATGTATTATAAGCATTATAAAGTTTGTCTCCTGAAAGATTCATGCCATTTATCAAATCTCTTATAGGTGCTAGAGCTATTTCTAAATTAACAGCTTCAATTGGCTCATTTTTTGTGTTTAGTACTTTTCCATGTATTGAAGTAGTATTAAAACTTAAAAGATCAGTTTCCTGTCCCTTGATAACAAAATTAAATGCTAAAGATAATAAAATAAATATCATTAAATGTTTTTTCATGTAAAACTCCTTTTTTTTAATATAATGTACCATTATTAGCAAATATCTAACATGAGTAAAAAGTCCCATTTTAAAAAATAGGTATTTTCACTAATTTATCTATATTATAGGTAATGTACCCAATTTAAAAATCAGGTATTTTCCCTATTGAAAAAATTGGCTTTATATACAATTATATGAACATGAAAGTAAATGGAGGAAATATGGAAAACACAAACGTAGTAGATGAAAAATTATTTAATGATATTGCAAATCTTTATTTAAAGCAAAATTTGAATGGAGAATGTAACTCTTTAAACACAATAATGAAAGAACTTGAAAAACTGATTATAACCAAAGCCTTATTTGTTTTTAATGGTAATCAAAAAAAAGTTGCTTCAATTCTCGGAATTAAATATACAACTCTACATGAAAAAGTTAAAAGATGGGAAATTGGTTTTGATAGACAGACAATATTTACAAATTTTCTTAATTAATATAATAAAGAAACCCTAAGCAGTGAGGACATTTAGATATGGTAAATTCATCTATATTTTATAATACTTTTCTAAGTTGGTTAAAACCATTAGATATCTTAGATTTACTAATAATTATTGCTTTTTCAATATTTTTTTGTGCGATTATTTTTTTTGTTTTTTAAATCAAATATCACAAAAGATTTTATTTAAAAATCAAGTTATGGTATAATTTTATTATTAATGGGAAATTATAAAGTGTTTAATAATATAAAAAATTTATTTTTTTTTACTGTACTTATTTTTTTAAATATAATATTATTCTCAAATAAAAAGAATTATAAATTTGATCATATCTCTTTAAAAGATGGTTTGTCTCAGGTTTCGGTTTATTCTATCTTGCAGGATAAGCATGGTTTTATGTGGTTTGGGACTTTTGATGGATTAAATAGATATGATGGCAAGAATTTTGTTATATTTAAACATGACCCGGATGATAAGAATAGTTTGAGCAGGTCAATTATTTGGTCTCTTCTTGAAGATAGTGATGGAGATCTCTGGATAGGAACAATTCGTGGTGGTCTCAATAAATATAATAGAATAACTGAGACATTTATTTCATATAAGAATATAAAAGGAAATAATGAAAGTATTAGTGATAATAGTATAATTTCTCTCTATGAAGATAAAGAGAAAAATATATGGGTAGGAACATTAAAAGGATTAAATTTATTTGATAAAAAAAACGAAAAATTTACACATATTATTGATAGTAAAAATAAACTCAATCGTAATAATAGTAGAATAAATGATATTATTGAAGATGATAATTTTAATATATGGATAGCTTCAGATACAGGGTTAAGTAAATATAATAAAAAAACTGGAAATTTTATTTATTATAATAAATTTTCTAAAAATAAAAATATTCAGCAAAATTTTGTATCTTCATTATTTATTGATAGTGCTGGTATTGTATGGCTAGGAAGAAGGGCATCAGGCTTATG
>JAOZTV010000186.1 GCA_029939015.1 Candidatus Aminicenantota bacterium | reverse complement strand
CACCATTTGGGGATATATTACCCATAAGAATTGATATTGCTCCCTCATTATGCACTGGATTTGTTATACTTTTAATAACATTTGGGTTTTTGTTAATAATAGTTTTTAGATTATCACCTAAAGACTTCATGGTACAAGTAATAACATCCTTATGTAAAATACTCTCTTGCTCTTTCATCACAGCCTGAACTCCACCTGCATAATCGTAATCTCTCATGGTATGAATGCCAGTTGATATATTCACAAGTTGGGGAGCTTTTTTGCTTACTTCGTTCCAATAGGAAAGTGGTATTTCTAAATCAAGTTCATCAAGAATTGCTGGAATATGAAGTAGTGCATTTGTTGAACCACCAATTGCTGAATGTACCATAATTGCATTTTCAATTGATTTTTTGGTCATTATATCTTTAGGTCTAATATTATTTTCAACAAGACTAACTATCTGACGGCCAGCATGTCTTGCTAACCTTGGTAGTGCTGCATCTACAGCAGCTGTTGTTGCATTTCCGGGGAGTGACATACCTAAGGCTTCGGCTATACTACAGAATGTGTTTGCTGTACCCATCATAGAGCAAGCTCCTACCGTTGGACATGCACAATTATTTAAATCATTATATTCATCATCTTTGAGTTTCCCTTTTTTCCAGTCTGTGTAATGCTCAGTAACATGAGAAACATTAACTTCCTTTCCTTGGAATCGTCCAGGTAGCATATATCCTCCTGTAACCATAATTGAAGGAATATTGATTCTAGCAAGTGCCATTAGTTGTGCAGGTACAATCTTATCGCAAGTAGAGAGTGCAATAATTCCGTCAACACGACTTGCTTGTACCATCATTTCAATTGATGCAGCAATAATATCTCTACTTGGTAAAATCCAATGCATTCCAGGATTTCCATCTGCCATTCCATCGCAAGGAGCAATATGATTGAATTCAACGGGCATTCCACCAGCCTGCCATATACCGGCTTTCACTGATTCAGCTAATGCTCTTAGGTGTTTATGTCCAGGGAGTAATTCATTCCAGGAATTTGCAATTGCTATAAGTGGTCTATTAAGATCATCATCATCATAACCCATTGATTTATACAATGATTTTCTCAGATAATATGCATCTTCTGCCACATCATGGCTGTTTGACTTGTTCTTATTTGTGTTTTTATTGGTTTTCATAAAGTATCCTAATTTAAGTGTAACTTCACTATGTGTTTGTCTTTTTTTTTGAATGAGTAACATCAAATACAATTAGTTTAAACTCATCATTATTCAGTACATCGTGTTTTTTGATAGATTCCTGTTTAACCCTGGACAGGATCAAGCCTATCTTCTCATCTGCAACTTCAGGAAGTCCTAACTGCTTCATTTTTACTTTGATAGAAGTACTTCCACTTAGCTTTCCCACCACAATTTTCCGCTTTTGACCTATAATAGCGGCTATATCAAATTCCGGTGGCAGGGCTGACCCTGCTTTAACCATTTTTGTAATAATATCTACTAAGATTCCTGACTCGGTTGTAAAGACACGATCACCTGTTAGTGGCCAATTCGCCTGAACCGGAACTCTTGCCAAGTCTGCAACAAGTTTGCTTAACTCTAAGGTCTTCTCAAATTTCACTCCCGTATCGATTCCAAGCATCATCTTCAGGTTTACTGCTACTGCATCCAATGAGGCATTGCCGGCACCTTCCCCAAGGCTATTGACGCAAGTATGCACTACTTCCGCTCCAGCCATGACTCCGGAAATTGCATTAGCAACACCCATACTAAAGGCATTATGAGAATGGATTTCAATAGGCTTATCAGTCCATTTCTTGAGATTTCGAACAAAATGGTAAATAGCATTTGGCAGACACTTACTGAATGTATCAGGAATTCCTATTGAATCTATATCAGCTTCTTTAAGGATTTTTTTTATAAATCTTTCTGAAAATTCGAAAGGAGCATCAGTTACTGCTACAAAAAATGCGGCAACCCTCAGTCCCTTTTTTTTAGCATAATGTGACATTCTGATGAATTTATCCGTAGCTTCGTCAAATGACCATCCAACTCCTTTCAGCACAGATGGACAGGTAATGATTTCCATGACTATTGATTTACAACCTGCTTCTGCAGCCTTATCAACATCACTTTCCACTGAACGGCAAAAACCGATAATCTCAGCTGATAATCCCATAGAATTAAGTTCAGATGTAGCCTCAAAATCTTCCTTTGAAACTGCAGGCATAATCTCAATGCGATGAACACCATAATCGCTTAATGCTTTGCCAATTCTTACCTTTTCTTCTTTAGTGAATTCAACCCCGGGAAACTGCTCACCATCACGGAGTGTTGTATCGTGTAATAATACTTTTTTTGGTAAATAAAATTCTTTCTGCACACTATCAAGCAGATTTAACGGACTGTTGTTGGCTTTTCCCCAATCTGACATATTATTCTCCTTTTTATCTGGCAATTTATCAATAGCTAAATAATTATACCATATATTTTTTAGTTTTAATTTCTATAACTCTTTTACTACTCTTTCAATAATTTCTAATGAATTGTCAATATCCTTTTTTGTATGTGCAAAGGAAATACTACATTGTTTAGCCGGCATTGGTACAAAATACAAACCAGCATTTACTAGTTTTTTTCTATAGGCAAGATCCAAATCAGTATCATGATTCTTTGCAATATCATTCCATCTCTTAGGTGCATTTTCCATAAAATAAGTTGTGAAGACTGATCCTTGACGCACGGTATTAAAAGGAACAGCTTTAGCCGACCATATCGATTCTAATCCGGCTTCCATTTGTGAACCAAGTTTGTCAAGATGACCATATATTTCATCTCCTTGATCTCTTAGTTTTGTAAGTGTTGTAATTCCAGCAATAGAACCAATAAAGTGTCCATTAAAAGTACCTGCAACCAATACTTGTTTTGATTTGTCGGAATGAGAAAAATATTTCATAAATTCTTCTTTTCCACCTATTACACCAAGTGGATATCCATTTGCAACAGCCTTCCCAAAAGTAGAGAGATCAGGTACTACATTACAAATAGACTGATAGCCTCCAATACTGTACCTAAATCCAGTTTTAACCTCATCAAAGATAAGAACAGATTCATATTTATCACATAAATCGCGAAGCCCCTGAAGATAGCCTTCTTCAGGTTTTACAATTCCTATGTTCTGTAGAATAGGCTCACAAATAATACCTGCAATTTCTCCAGTTTTCATGAGATTCTCAACTGCTTCAAGATCGTTATACTGTACAACAGCGGTGTTTTCCTTTTGATTAGATGGTATTCCTGAACTAAACGGGAACAGCTCCATAGGTTCACCTTTCTTATATGAACTAACTTTTTCCCATGGGTCTTGAAGATTAAATGCTACATCATTATGCCAGCCATTATAACCACCTTGCATGATAATAATCTTATCTCTCTTAGTCGCAGATCGTGCTACTCTAATTGCAAAATATGTTGCTTCACTACCTGTATTTACAAGTAAGGCTTTATCAACACCCGGGACGCTCTCTACAATTAATCTAGCAAACCCTTCTTCCCATGGTGATGCACCAGAACCAAATAATGAATAGTTTTGGCGAATCCCTTCCATTATTGCATCGTTCACATCATTATCGTTATGACCTAACAACATAGGAGCAAAAGCTGCATGATAATCAGTATATTGCTTCCCCTCACTATCCCAAATATATGCACCTTTTGCTTTAACAAATATGCGTGGATCATTATGCCGTTGGGATGAACATACACCATTTGGTATTACTTCTTTGTATTTTTCGAACTCTTTTTTAATAAAACTCATAACATATACTCCTATATTATATAATTATTTATCAATATTTTTTATTTGTTTACTTACTTGATTCACCTAAAATTAAATATGTTCTCTCATCATTACTCATATTTCCTGTTTTCTGCCTCCACCAATATGCTATTAATCCAAAGAACATCCAGATTCCTATAACCAAAAATTCAATTTGAGATAAGTGTCCGGGGCTTTGCGGAAGTACCATCAGTCCAATCAAAAAAACTGAGACTAAAGCTCCTAAATAGAGAGTTGATTTGTGAACTTTATAGGGACGTTTCATCTCAGATGCACTATACCTAAGACGGATTGCGGACAAAGCTGCAACCAGATATGCTATTGCAAAAGCAAGAGAAGCACTATTTACTATTGGCGACATCCCTGCTTTACCAATAAAAGGTCCTGTCAGGGAAATAGCCCCAACAAAAAGTATTGCATTTTTAGGAGTGCCATAAGTTGGATGTACCTCAGAAAACCATTGAGGAAGCATTCCGCCCCGACCAAGTGCAAAAATTAAACGTGATGAGGCAATATACATACCGTTTAATGTTGATACTAATCCCAGAAGTGCAGTTATCAGCACTAATTTTGTTATCCACTTATAACCAAAAGCCGCATTAAATACCTCTGCTGTTGGCATTGAAAATTTACTTGATTCTTGCCAAGGCATACTTAATGCAACAGCCAAAATAATCAATATGTAGAATATAATTCCAGCGACAATAGTGCTGATAATTGCAGCACCAAGTTTTTTGGGATTCATCTTTTTACCTGATTCTTCAGCTGCCTGAGTAATTGTATCAAATCCAGACAGGAAGAACGGTACAACCACAAGAACAGATATAATAGACGCCGGTGCAACTGCCCATAAAGAGCCCTCTTGTGCAAATAATGGTTTAAGGTTATTAATGTCTCCTTTTATTAAAGCTATACCGGTAAATGCAAATGTAAAAACAATTATTGCTGCTAAAACTCCCAGTTGAAAGCGTGAAGAACCTTTTGCACCCTTATAATTTAGCCAGATGAGATATAATGCAAACACAATTCCCGGAATAATATTAGATAATGAAACTCCACTCTCTCCTACAAAATATAGTGGATCTGAAATAATTGATGGTATAATGCTTTCAGCTAACATGCCTATAGCAATTGTTTCAAATGGTGTTGCAGATACATAACTTAATGCCAAAGCCCAGGCAGTGAGAAATGAAACAAACAAGCCAAATGCTTTATATGAATAAGCCATTCCACCACCGGCTATTGGCATAGCAGCAGTTAACTCGGCATAAGTCTTTCCAATAGGCAGAAGAAGAAGTCCACCCAGTATAAATGCAATGATTGTTCCGAGAGGCCCGCCGTCCGTTAACCATTGTCCGGTATATACAACCCAGCCGACGCCAATAACGATGCCAAGACCAAGACCGATATAATCCCAAAACGACATTACTTTTCCCAGAGTGTTACGCTCAATTTCCATATTTTTTTTATTCATTTACTTTGTCCTTAATTCATTTTTATTTTTATTCATAAACCACTTTTAATGCCTATCTTCTTTTTGTTCAATAGTTTTGTTTACAGCCTTAAGCATAATTTTCATAAGTTTATTTCTTATAGGCTTAAGAAATTTTCCTTTCATATATTTTGGGTCATCTGTATTAATCATAAATGATAGAGAAATTCCAGAATCTATAAAATAGGAAACAATTGAATAATAGCTCAAGGTCCATCCTGTGTGATAAAACATACGTCCAAATTCAGTATCTTGTATCTCTACACCAAGTCCATATCCACTGTAGGGAACTTCTTTGTTTTTTATAAGTGTGGAAGCATTTTTCATAATTAGTTCAGTATAATTTGCTCCGGCAATATCAGTTGTAAAGAGAGCCGAGCTCCAACGTACTAAATCAGTTGCTGAAGATATTAAACCACCTCCAGTCCACTCTATACCCGGGTGATGTGTCATTAGGTTATCTTCTATTACAAGTTCTGGTAAACCAAACGGATTATCTTTTGCTGTATATGCCTGTGTTAAATTTGGTATATCACGTCTATTAGCCAATACTGTCTCTAATAAATTGAGGGGATTGAGTAATCTCTCTTTTACCAGGTCGTAATATTTTTGTTGACTAGCTTCTTCTATAACTAAGCCTAATAATAGAAATCCGGTATCTGTATAATGATAACCTTTCCCGGGAGAACAAAGAGGTTTTTTGTCCAAAATAAAAGAAATGAGTTTCTCAGGAGACAGTAAAAAATCCTGATTGCCCTTTGCAGTTAATACAAATTCTAAAAACCCTTTTGAATAAATATGATCGGGAAGTCCTGCCGTATGACTTGCAAGATGAGCAATCGTAATGCTGTCTGCATTGGGAAGTTTCTTGAACCATTTTTTATGTCCTAACCACTTGGCTAATGGATCGTTTAAACTCAATTTTTTTTCTGTAACAATTTGTGATAAGATAGCACCAACATACATTTTTCCAATACTGGCGGAAAGCATTAACATATGTGGCTGCATTACCAAACCTTTCTCTTTGTCAGCCA
>JAOZTV010000518.1 GCA_029939015.1 Candidatus Aminicenantota bacterium | reverse complement strand
TGTGAATTTTGTCGCCCAGGAACAAAGACTGGGTACAGCTCATGCATTATTGTCTGCTTATGGACTTTTAAAAGATAAAATATGTGATACGCTTGTTCTTGTTGGAGATAATCCGTATATTACTACCGAAGAAATAAATAAACTCATAGACTTTCATAATACAACAGAATCTGATGCAAGCTTGATAACTGCCGTTTTCCCGGAAATACCACCAGCCTATGGTAGAATTATCAGAGCCAAGGACGATAGTATAAAAGAAATAGTTGAAGAAATCGATGCAACTGAAAAACAAAAAGAAATTCAAGAGGTAAATGCCTCTATTTATCTGTTCAAAAATGAGATAGTTCTTGAACAAATAAAACAAATAGACAATAAGAATAAAAAAGGAGAGTATTATCTGACTGATATAATTCAGATACTCAGAAATAATAATAACTCAGTAAATGGTATAAAAGCACTTGACCATAGGCTTGCAATAGGTATAAATGACAGATGGGATCTCCAAATTGCAAATAATTATTTTAACTTAAAGAGAATAAAAGAAATATCCTTAAATAATGGAGTAACTTTTCTTGACCCAGCTACAACGACTATTGAATTAGATGTGATAATAGGAAAGGATAGCATAATTTATCCATCAACTTATATATCAATGGGTTCAATAGTTGGAGAAAATTGTAAAATTGGTCCCTTTACTTATATAAAAAACAGTATAATTAAACCAAATAGTATAATAGAGTATAAGAAAATTGAAAATGAAGACTGAAATAGTAAAAATAGATAGTCTGAAAAAAGACAATAAATATTATTTGTCATATCCTATGGATACTTCAAAATGTGAGGAACTCCTCGTTAAATATCCTTTTACGAATTTTGTTTTATTAGACATAGAGCTGAATGTCGTTTTTGGTTTTGAATTTATTGCATATTTTTAAAAAAATAAAAAAAAATATGTTTAAGTAATCATAATTAATAATAAAAAATAATCCTTAATTATAGCATATAATTATAAAGAAAAATATTTTGGATTTAATACCTACGAAAAGCTCATTTTTATTAATAAAGCTTTGGACTTTTTTTCAATTTCAGAAATATATAAAAAAACAAATATTGACATTTCAATAAATAAAGATCTAAATAATAATCTAAAAAACATTATTGATTCCAAATTTAAAGATAGTCTTATTTTAGGAAAAATTAACTTAAAGACAGTTTTGGAATTATGTAAATGGGACGAAAATGACAGAGAACTAATGATAAAATTTTTATCAAAGGTTTCATTCTCTAAGAGCCAGCAACTAAACATAATTGAAATGCTTGAAGAAATTATATTTAAAGAAAAATCAAATATTGATTCAATCTATAATAAATTAAATATTGAAAATATTATAGACGAGGAAAAGCCACAGAAAAAAATAATTGAAAAAATATTTTCCTATAGATTTCCTGCCTACCAAAAAGAATCAGATTTATGGGAACAAGGTTTAAAGAAACTTAAACTACCACCAAATATTTCAATAGCACATTATCCGTTCTTTGAGAAAAAAGACATTGAACTAAAAATCAATATTCAAAAAACTGAAGATATTGAAAAAATTGTTCAATTTCTCAAAACCCTATAAAAAGTGTATAATACCTTAATTGAGCGATTCTTTCGGCGAATAGGTCAAAGTCTGTTGCACCATAAGACTTTTCAAAAATCCTGGACGTTAAGTTACAAACAGCCTGTGGTTTTTGCAAAACCTTCTGGCAACAACATTCTTAACCTCTTCATCCAA
>JAOZTV010000517.1 GCA_029939015.1 Candidatus Aminicenantota bacterium | reverse complement strand
AAAAGTGGGTACGGACTTAAGCATAGCAGTACTAGGAGTCTGTCCGAGAACGTAATCGCCAAGTAGCTTAAAAACATGTAATTTCCACAAATCAATAGATTAAAAACTCTCTATAGTGTTGATAATGCAGGCGTTATGTGGTATAATGTGCTTTAAAAAAAGAGAGGGAATTAAAAAAATGAGTCGATTTAAGAAAGATCCTACAGAATATAATCAGCGAATCCTTTTTCCTACTAATATATTTGATTTACTATCAAAAGGTCATGAGTGTTATATATATAAAGACCTGATTGATCTTCTTGACACTAAGTATGTGGAGAAAAAGTACAGCTATATAGGTCAAAACGCTTATCATCCGCGATTAATATTAGGAATTCTGATATATGCCTATAGTCATGGAGTATTTAGTTCCCGTGAAATAGAGAAAAGATGTAATGAAGATCTTGGATTTATGTATATATCTCACCTGAATTGTCCAAATTTTCGAGTGTTAAGTGATTTTCGCAAGATTAATAATGAATTTTTTAAGTTATGTTTTGTTCAAACAGTAAAATTAGCTCGTGAATCCGGTCTTGCTAGTTTAGGTCATGTAAGTCTTGATGGTTCAAAGTTTAAAGCCGATAGTTCCAAACATAAAGCAATGAGTTATAAGAGATTAAAAGAGTCAGAGAAAGAGTTAACAGATGCGATTGACGAATTGTTAAAAAAAGCGTCTTTATGTGATGAAGAAGAAGATGCCGATCATGGTAAATTAAGTGGCTATGAGATATCAGAAGAATTGAAGATAAAAGAGAAAAGACAGTCAATAATAAGAAAAGCAAAAGATGACTTAGAGAAACGTGAATCAGCGATGAATCCTGGCAAAGAGATTGATGATAAAAAGCAAATAAGTTTTGCAGACCCAGATGCGATGATAATGGGTGATAAAGGCAAATTTGAGTATTCTTATAATGGACAGATAAGTGTTGATAAAGACAATCAAATAATAGTAGGCGAACATTTATCTCGTATAAGCAATGATAAACAGGAGGTCGAGCCAGCGTTATCAGAGCTATCGTCATCAACAGGAGAACTTCCCGACAAAATGAGTCTTGATAATGGATATATGTCAGGCAAAAATCTTGAGAAATTTTCAGAGACAAATATAGATGTGTATATAGCAACAGGCAAAGGAGAGGTAGAACCGGAATCCACAGAAGATATAAATAAAGGTAAATTTAGAAAAGAAAGGTTTATGTATGATATTGAATCAGATACATTTATTTGCCCTGAAAATGAGCATTTAGAATTCAAGACAACTTATAAAAATGGTACAAAGATCTATAAAGGGAAAAAAGAAATATGTCAAAATTGTGAGTCTTATAGTAAATGTTGTAATGTCAAAAAAGGAAAAGCACGAATAATAAATTCAGATGGTAAAGAAGCTTTCCGTCAAGAAATGAAAGATAAAATGAAACTTGAATCATCAAGAAAAATATATAAAAAACGTAAGGCTATTGTAGAACCGGTTTTTGGTCAAATAAAACATGTTTTAGGATTTAGAGGATTTTGTGTAAGAGGTTATAAAAAAGTTTGTGGAGAGTTTTCGCTTATTTGCGGTGCTCACAATATAAAAAAGATTGTAACTTCTGTAAAAAAGGGAGTAGTTCGCCAAAATGGCGGTAAATTACTAAAAAATGGAGGTTAACAAAGCAAAATAGCAGACTTATTAACAAAAACAGCATGTTTTTCAATTAATTACTAATGTTTTTTGAAAAATAAGTTTGATTTTTAAACAAAAA
>JAOZTV010000516.1 GCA_029939015.1 Candidatus Aminicenantota bacterium | reverse complement strand
CCTTTTCTATCCCAAATTCAATATATTTTGGAGTTTTTATCCCTTTACTCTTCAATGTTATTGGTCTATCTGAAATCCTTTTAAAAAGCATCTCATAAGTATTGGTTTTGATATCAAAAGGCAAAGAACCTGTTATTGAATAATAAAAAACCAAACCAAGCTGATAAATATCAGATCTAAAATCTACTTCCTCACCCTCAATCTGCTCCGGTGACATATATTGTACAGAACCAACAACTTCATTCATTGAAGAAGTCTTATCTTCATCGTCTAAAGCCTTTGCAAGCCCGAGATCTAAAATTTTAATATCCTTGTTTTCCAAAACCATAATATTAGCAGGTTTAATATCCCTATGAACTATATTATTCTGATGGAGTACATCAATACCTCTTAATATTTTATAAAATAGAGGCAAAAAAATATCCCAGGTAAATTTACCATCCTTTTTTATTATATCTTTTAATGTTCTACCCTCAATAAACTCCATTACAAAAAAATAGATGTTTTCATACTTATCTAAAGAGAATATTCTAACAACATTTTTATCAATAATATTTTGAGAAATACTTATTTCACGTTTCACTCTAATAAATTTATGTTCAATCGAAGTAATTTTAGGATCAAGAAACTTGAGAGCCATAAAGCTCTTTAAAACTTCATCATAGACCTTATAAACAATTCCAAATCCACCAACACCAAGTAGTTTTTCAATACGATACCTATCATTTATAAAAAAATTCTCCTGCAAATCCTTCAATAAAAAATATTCTTTTTCAGACTCATAAGAATTTGATACAGACTTTCCTATATCTACAATTTCTTTAATTTCAGTATTAATTGTTTTAGTTGCCATTATTATTTTAATACTTATTTAAACAAAAATGACTTCAATCTCATCTTTAACTCTATTAAAATCTTTATCCATCGTAAAAACAGATAAACCCTGTTCTTTTGCAATACAATATTGATAAGCATCATCAAAATCAAGATTAAATTTTTTTTTAATTATTGATAATTTATAGTATGATTCATTTGATAGAGATATTATATTAATATTAGGAATAATATCTAATATAAAACTATTAAAAACTTCGTCTAAATTATTTCTAAAAAGAATTACACCTATAGAATGTAGTGAAAAATCAGAAATATTTATATCTCCAAGATTAGAATTCAAAACATTTTTACATTTATTGGAATTATTCTGAGAAAGTAAAATTTCTAAAAAAATATTTGTATCAAAAAGAAACACACTATCTCCAGTCTGCTACTTTATGTTGAAGATCGACTGAAGAGTATTGTTCTCCTAATTTTGACAATCCACCTTCCCATTTAAAATTTAATTCATTTATAGTCTTTTTTGGTCGTTTTTTTTCAATTAAAAAGTCAATAAAATTTAAAGCTTCCTTTTTTAAATCTTCCGACAATAAGTTAAATTTCCTTTCAATTAAATCCATAATCAACCTCCACATAGAATATAATATTAAAAAGTTTTTATGTCAACCTTTTCCTCAATTCATAAACCATATCTATATCTAAAAAGTTCCTAAATCACTAAAACTCCTCGCTACTAAAACTCCATCGGGTAATACATACAAACTACGAAATCTTCCTATTTGTTTTGCAGAAAAATTAAAGGAATACATTGATTAGTTTATAAAACAAATATAACCTAAATTGAGTATAGAGTATTCTGGTGCTTTACTTTATTATTCCTTTATTTTAAAATATTTTCAATAAAATAATTTAGATTTGCAACCATTATATTTTCCTTTATTTGATA
>JAOZTV010000185.1 GCA_029939015.1 Candidatus Aminicenantota bacterium | reverse complement strand
TTATCTGGGGTGTTGACCTGAATCGTAACTATGGGTATATGTGGGGTCTTGATGATCAAGGTTCAAGTTCTTCAGCAAATAGCGAAGTTTATAGAGGTATTGCTCCATTTTCTGAGCCTGAAACAGAAGCTTTAAGACAATTCCTATTGGCAAACCCTCCTGCAGGTTCAATCTCTTATCATAATTATTCTCAATTAATATTACTACCCTGGGGTTATAAATATGAAAGACCGGAAGATTATGAAGAGATGCAAATAATAGCATCTGAAATGAGTGAAAGAATATATATGGTAAATGGAAGACGATATGATTACGGTGGTGCAGAAGCACTTTATCTAGTCAATGGAAGTTCAGACGACTGGATATATGGAACATTTCAAACACCCTCTCTTACTATTGAATTGCCTCCAACAAACGCACTTATAGGGGGATTTTATACATCAGAAGAAGAAATTAACCTTGCATTCAACGAAAATTTACCAGCCCTACTATACTTCATTAATTATTTTGTTGATAAAAACTTAAAAGGCAAGGAGGCAGAGAGGCAAATAGTAAGAGCTAAAAAATGCATCTAATTATTTTCCTCTTTTACTTTTTTCCTCTCTGCCTACTTGCCTCTCTGCCTACTTGCCTCTCTGCCTCTCTGCCTAATAAAACCTTATTCAACAATTCCTCTAATTCATTCATTAAATACGGTTTTGCAATTATCCCCTTAAATCCATAATCAGAATAATTTGCCATAACAGGATCATCGGCATATCCGCTTGAAACAATAGCCTTAACATCAGGGTCAATCTTAAGAAGCTCTTTGATTACATCTTTACCGCCAAAGCCTCCTGGAATTGTAAGATCCATAATAAGAGCATCAAAAGGCATATCTGTATGTAAGGCTTGTTCATACATTTCAATTGTGGATTTACCATCTCTAGCAGTTTCTACCAAAAACCCAAAGCTTTCCAACATATCCGATGTTACATTTAAAAGAACCTCTTCATCATCCATTATAAGAATTTTAGCATTTTGTCTTATAAAGCTTTGTTTCTGCTCAGGAACTTCAATGTTTTCAGCTTGCTCATATTTTGAAGTGGGCAGATAAATTGTAAACATCGTACCTTTGCCAAGGCTTGATTCTATTTGTATATACCCCTTATGCTTATTAATTATTGAATAAACAGTTGCAAGCCCAAGCCCGCTACCAGTCTGTTTTGTGCTGAAATATGGGTCAAATATTCTATCAATATGTTTCTTATCAATGCCAGTTCCTTCATCTTTTATTTTAATTTTTAAGTATTTACCTTTTTCTAATCCAATTGGAGAACCTTCAGACAAATTTGCATTTTCAATACTAATAAATAAATGACCACCATCAGGCATTGCCTGATTTGCATTTATTATAAGGTTAGAAAACACCTGTTGGATTTGTCCTTTATCAACATCAGCAAGCCAGAGATTATCATCATAAGTAATAACAGGCTTGACATTACTTCCTGAGAGATCAAATTTAACAATCTCTTCTATCAATTGGCTAATTCTTATGTCTTCTTTAACAGGCGTTCCCCCCTTTGCAAATGTAAGCAATTGTTTTGTTAAGCCTGTTGCCCAATTCATTGAACTTTCTGCATCTTCAAGATATTTATAGGACTGGTGTTCTTTTGACAATTTTGTCTTTGCCATTGATATATTGCCAAACAAGCCCATTAATATATTATTAAAATCATGTGCAATTCCACCAGCAAGAGTACCAACACTTTTAAGCATCTGGATTTTTTTCAACTCTTCTTCGGTCTTTTTTCTTTCTGTAATATCAATTATTGAAAATAATATTTTTTTATAAGTTCCAATTACATTAAATTGAACTATTACACTTAAGACTACACCATCTGATCTAATTAGCTCAGATTCCTCTACAAAAGAAGTCTTGTCGTATGCAATAGCTATAAATTCATTTTTTATTGTCTCTAAAGTTTTATCATTCAATATTGAGTTGTTTTTACTCTCCAGCTCATTCAAGTCCTTATACTTCAATAATTGTAGCGTAGCCTTATTAATATTTGATATTTTAATTATCGACCTGCATTCATCGAAAAAATCCGGGTTATTATCAAAATATTCTACATTAATTTTCACACCCTTATTTTTAATAATTTCTAATTTACTCTTTACCCCGGAAAAATCTTCTTCCCATAATGCTAAAGGATTCTCATTAAATAAATTTTTATAGTTCTCTTCACTTCTTTTTAATTTATCTCCAATGATTTTTTGTTTGGTAATATCAGTAATAGCAAAGATAATACTATCAAAGTTTTCAACAAACTGAAATTGTACTATTGCTGGTATTATTGTTCCATCTTTTAATACAAATTCAGTCTCTTCAGAAAAAGATGTTTTATTTGCAATTGCCACCAATTCTCTTTTTAAAGTTTGAATAGAATTTTTATTAAGAATTGCAGGAAAATTTTGCTTCAATTCTTCTATAGTATCATATTTAAGTAAATCCAAAGTTACCATATTTATATTTAATACTTTAATTGCAGATAGACATTCTGTAACAACATCAGGGTTTTTATCAAAATATTCCTCTGTAATAATATCGCCCTTATTTGCTATTCTTTCTAAGATAATTTTCACACCTGAAAAATCTTCTTCCCAGAGAGATACTGGATTCGCATTAAATAAATCTTTATATTTTTTATCACTTTTTAGTAATTCAGTTAGCATTTTATTAGCATAAACGGCCATCCTATCAAGCTCAACAAAATTAATATGATTACGGTTTATTTCTTCATTTGATAATGCTTTTTTATTAAAAAAAGACACAAATAGCCTATAATCGTTAATAAGTTTATTTGTCAACAACTTTAAGGAAATAAGAAACAGTATAATAAGTCCAATTATAATTAAAGTAATATAAACAAATTTAGTCTGTACCTGTTTAATTAATTCTTTGCGAATTTGTATTATATTTTCTTCAATATCATCAAGATATACACCCGCGCCTATAAGCCATTGCAATTCAGGAATTCCATAAATAAAAGAAGACTTAGGCGATTCTTTTTTTGAATCGGATAATTTAATAAATGAATAATAAATATAATCACCGTCTGGCTTCATAGCAACCTTATACTCTTTGTCAAAAAGTTTCTTTGTCTTTTCAGGATTTTTATCATAAACTTCCCAAAGTTTTTTTGTCCCATCAAAAACCTTACCATTTGATACAAGAACATCTCCATTTAACTTATTAATAAATATATATCCATCATTGTTAAATCTAATTTTACTAATAGTTTTTAATAGATTTTTTTGTATATTTTTATCTTTATCAAACTTTATTCCGACTTTAGCATACATCATACACATCTCTGATATATTCTCTACTTCTCTTTTAATTATCTGTTTTTGATTTGCTATATATGCTCTACGCATTTCATCAGATCGTGAATAAAAATCAAGATAGGAATTAATTATATCAAACATAATTAAACTTCCCCCAATTGCAATAATAAAAGCTATACCCCATATACGGATTAATTTAATTAAGCTTACTTTCTTTTTCTTAACAACTAAGTCCACTATATTTCACCACCTTATAAGTAAAATCTGACTATCACAATACTATACTATATTTGAACATAAGAAAAAAAAAATGTCAATATAATTTAAAATTTGACAATATTTACAAATTTGAGTAATATTTATTATCATCTAATATGACATGTTTAGGATGAAGAGGAGTTAAAATGAACTATAAAAAAAGTATTTATCTAATAAGTTTTATAATAATTTTTTTCTATTCTAATTTTCTTTATTCTCAAGAAGCAGATATGGTAATTTTAAATGGAACAATATATACCGTAGAAGACTCTAATCCTGTTGTTTCTGCTATTGCAATAATTAATGGAAAAATAAGTGAAATTGGAACAAATAAAGAGATTAAATTGACTATTGGAAAACAAACTAAAGTCATTGATTTAAAGGGTAAAACTGCAATACCTGGCATAATTGAATCTCATGGACATTTCATTGGCTTAGGCAAATTTAAAAAACAACTTGACTTGAAAAAGGTTGCAAATTGGAAACAAATTATCGCAATGGTTAAAAATGCAAAGAAAAAAATTCAGAAAGAAGCATGGATCGTGGGAAGAGGTTGGCATCAGGAAAAATGGGATATTATACCTGAAAATAATTATAAGGGATTACCCTATCATAATTCATTAAGTAAAATTTCCACTAATAACCCTGTTTTGCTTTATCATGCAAGTGGACATTCTGTTTATGTAAACAAGAAAGCAATGGACATCGCAGGTATAACAGATAATACTCCGAATCCTGATGGTGGAGAAATAGTAAAAGATAATAATGACAATATTATTGGAGTTTTTAGAGAAACAGCTATGGATCTTATTACCGACAAATATGATGATTATCTTAGTCAAAGGTCTAAAAAAGAAATACAAAATGATACTATGGAAGATATATTACTTGCACAGAAAGAATGTTTAAAAAACGGAATTACAACCTTTTTTGATGCTGGACAAATGTTTAACAAGATTGATATATATAAAAAAGCAGTTAAAAATGGACTTTTAAAAATCAGACTTAATGTAATGATTATTGAAAAAAATGAAGCAATCATTAAAAACATAAAAAATTATAAGATTAATGATACAAATAGCATACTTAAAATAAAAGCAATTAAAAGAATATTTGATGGTGCTTTAGGTTCACATGGAGCATGGTTATTAAAACCTTATGATAGTTTGCCATCCAGTTCAGGACTTAACACAAACCCAATTTCTGATATGCAGATAACTGCTGAAATAGCTATACAAAACAATTTACAATTCTGTACCCACGCTATTGGAGATAGAGCAAATAGAGAGATACTTAATATATACGAAAAAGCATTTAAAAAATACCCTAAAAAAAAAGACCTTCGATGGAGAATTGAACATGCTCAACACTTAAATCCAATTGATATTCCCAGATTTTCTGAACTTGGAATAATAGCTTCTATGCAGGGAGTTCACTGTACCTCTGATGGGCCATGGGTAGAAAAAAGACTTGGTAAAAAACGCTCAGAAGATGGTGCTTATGTATGGCAAAAACTTATTAAACAAGGAACGTTAATTTGTAATGGCACAGATACACCTGTTGAAGATGTAAGTCCACTTGATTGTTTTTATTCATCAATTACAAGAAAATCAAAGGATGGTTCTACTTTTTACGAAAAACAAAAAATGACGAGAAAACAGGCTCTAAAATCTTATACAATAAATGGAGCCTATGCTGCTTTTGAAGAAAAAATAAAAGGTTCAATTAAGGTTGGGAAATTAGCAGACATTACAGTTTTATCTCAAGATATAATGAAAATAGATGAAAACAAAATAAAGGAAACTAAAGTCTTATATACAATTATTGGTGGTAAAGTATTGTATAAATACAGGGATTAGGGAATAGGCAATAGGCAAGTAATAGAACGGAAAAGGAGAAGGAAATGACTGAAGCAACACAACAGGCCTTAAATGGACTTAGAGATTTTACAATGTTAAAATGGTATATTATTCCAATTTTAGCAATAGTTTTTTATATCTATGCAAAAGAAATTAAATTAGCACAAACATCTAAGAATTGGAATGCAGTTTTTGCAGGTCTTACTGTTTTTGGTATAGATTTTTTTAATGAAACTTGGAATGGATGGGTAATGGTTTTATCTGGTAAATCAGCATTTTGGACTGCTCCTGGCGATACTGCTTTGCGTACAATGGTTGGATGGAATATTGAAATTATGTTTATGTTCATGATATCAGGTATAATTTGGTACTATACCTGCTCTGATGATGAGAAAGAAAAAATACTTGGTATTCCAAATAGATGGTTCTGGGCTATTGGTTATTCCCTCTTCTGTGTCTTTGTTGAATTCTTCTTAAATAAAGGTGGACTACTAATATGGGAATACCCATTCTGGACTAATACTCTTGCAGGTATGCCACTAATATTTCTTTTCGGTTATTTTCATTTTTATGCCGGAGCAATCTTTGTAATATCTAGGAAAACAAATAAAACAAAGGTACAATTACTAATTGGACTTTACACTATTGTAATTGCAATGAATATATTCGGATATGGAATTATGGGTTGGAATTACTAAAACTTTTCCTTATCTAACTTTTATTATAACCTAAATTGAGCTCAATTTAGGTATAAATATGTCAGGGTTTTTCATTTCTCCATTTTCCTCTTCATATTTTTCAAAATTTTTAAATAATCAAGATTATTTATATCCGTATTAATATGAATTGCTAAAGCCTCACTTCCGAAAACATAAAAACTAAAAACTATTTTTTTTCAGCCCAGAGTTTCATAAGATTGATTATTACCTCTGATGCCTTATACATATCTTCTA